>PMFY01000472.1 GCA_003157945.1 Acidimicrobiaceae bacterium
CGATGCCGTCCAGGGCGGCGGGCGCCATGCCCTCGACCTTGGCGAACAGCCCGGCGAAGAAGGGCCGGTCCGCCGGCAGGGTCGGCGCCACCGAGAACCCGCAATTCCCGGCCAGCACGGTGGTCACCCCGTGGTAGCACGATGCCGTGGCGTACGGGTCCCAGGTGATCTGGGGGTCGTAGTGGGTGTGGGGATCGATGATGCCGGGGGCGACGATGCGGTCCTGCGCATCGATCACGACGTCGGCGGTGGCCCCGTCGAGGCGCCCGATGGCGGCGATCCGACCGTCCCGGGCCGCCACGTCGGCCCGGCGACGGGAGTTGCCCGAACCGTCGATCAGCGTCCCGTTGCGGATGAGCAGCTGGTAGTGGTCGCCCACGGCCCGGCCTCAGACGCCTGCCGGCTCGGCGGCCGCGGTCAGGCCCGGCAGGCGGTCGCGCAGGCCGAACAGTTCGATGGCGTTGCCGCGCATGACCTTCTCCACGATCCCGGGGTCGAGTCCGAACGTCATCTCCTTGGCCACGTCGAGGGTGTCGGGCCACGTGCTGTCCGAGTGCGGGTAGTCACACTCGAACATCACGTTGTCCTCGCCGATATCGGCCAGGTTCTCGAGCCCGAACCGGTCGGAGAAGAAGCAGCCGAAGATCTGCCGGGTGAAGTAGGTGGACGGCGGATCGGGCAGCAGGTCGGCCACCCCGCCCCACGCCCGGTTGGTCTCCCACACGTGGTCGGCCCGCTCCAGGATGTAGGGGATCCAGCCGATCTGACCCTCCGAGTAGGCGATCTTGAGGGTGGGGTAGCGCTCGAGCAGGCCGCTGAACAGCCAGTCGCACATCGACAGCATGCAGTTGGTGAACGTCGCGGTGGACTGCACGGCCGGCGGGGCGTCGGCCGATGTCGACGGCATCCGCGATCCGGAGCCGATGTGCATGCAGACCACGACGTCCGTCTCCGCGCACGCCGCGAACAACGGGTCCCAGTAGCGGTCGACGTCGTGGATGGAGGGCCAGCCCAGGTAGGCCGGGATCTCGCTGAAGGCGATGGCGCGCACGCCACGCGCCGCATTGCGCCGCACCTCGGCGGCCGCCGCGGTCGGGTCCCAGAACGGCACGAGCGTGATGGGCACCAGCCGGGGGTCGGCGCACCACTCGTCGACCATCCAGTCGTTGTAGGCCTGGACGCAGGCGAAGCCGAGGTCCTTGTCGTGGGCCTCGGAGAACGCCTGGCCGGCGAAGCGGGGGAAGGTCGGGAAGTTGAGTGACGCCTCGATGCCCGCCGTGTCCATGTCGGCCAGGCGGGCCACCGGGTCGTAGCAGCCCGGCCGCATCTCCTCGAAGGTGACCGGCGACACCGTCACGTCGTCACGGGGGAAGCCCGCCGCCGCCATGACCCGGGTCATCGGGTAGCGGAGGTCCTCGAACAGCCAGAAGTCGCACGGTGTGGCCGTCGGGTCCTCGTCCCACGAGTAGACGCCGCCCACGCTCCCCATGCGCGCGACGCCCGACCGGACCACCCGGGGTCCCTCGGCACGGAAGCGCTCCGGGAGGTACGTCTGCCAGACGTGGGGCGGCTCGATCACGTGGTCGTCGACCGAGATGATGCGGGGGAATTCGTCCGTCATGGGTCCTCCTGGGGGATCCTCGTCGTGGTTCGACGGTACGGATCCGGGACCCACGATCCCAGGGCCGAAAGTCCCGAACTGGAACAGGTTCTCGTTGCTGACGAGGCCTCCGGGCTGGGATGGGAGCGGCGGAGGCCGCAATTGTGTTGTCCGTTACTGGACGTTTGTCAGAACACGTTCTACTGTCCGGGGAGGAGCGCGCGCCCCGGGGGCGCCGCCGACGACCGGAGGGAGCGACGATGCCGACACAGACCCGGCCCGCCTGCGAGATCGACGTCCTGGACCGCAGCTTCTACCTCGACCCGCACCCGGGCTACGCCCGCCTGCGGGCCGAGTCCCCGTTGTCGTGGGACGAGGCGCACGGCCTCTGGGTGCTCACCAAGCACGAGGACGTCACCTACGTCTCCACCCACGCCGACCTGTTCTGCTCGGGCCAGGGGGTCCGGCCCACCCAGTCGATCGACCTGTCGATCATCGGGCTCGACGGTGACCGCCACATCCGCCAGCGGCGCCTGCTCAACCAGGGCTTCTCCCCGCGGATGATCCGGGCGATGGAGACCCGGGTCCGCCAGGTGGTCACCGAGGTGCTCGACGGCATCGCCGCCACCGGCTCGTGCGACTTCGTGGCGGACATCGCCATCCCCATCCCGCTCGTCGTCATCGCCGAGCTCATGGGCCTGCCCACCGAGGACCGCTTCCGACTCGGTGAGTGGTCGGACCGGATGATGGCCGGCGAGGGTCGCACCGACCCCGACGACCCGATGGTCCTCGACGCCACCGCGGCGTTCACCGAGTACGTGACCTACGTCTCCGACATGGTGGAGGACCGGCGGGCGGCGCGGCGGGCGGGTCGGGAGACCCCGGACGACATCATCAAGATCCTGGTCGGTGCGGACGAGGACGGCGTGCTCGAGTCGAGCGAGGAGCTGACCGAGGACGAGCTGACCATGTTCCTCGTCGTGCTGCTCGTGGCCGGCAACGAGACGACCCGCAACGCCATCGGCGGAGGGATGTGGGCGTTCGACCGGTTTCCCGACCAGTGGCAGCTGCTCCGGGACCACCCCGGACACTTCGCCACGATGGCCGACGAGGTGGCGCGCTACGTCAGCCCGGTGATCAGCTTCGTGCGGACCGCCACCTCCGACACCGAGCTGCGCGGCCAGCCCATCGCCGAGGGCGACAAGCTCCTCCTGCTCTACCAGTCGGCGAACCGGGACGAGGACGTCTTCGACCGGCCCGACGAGTTCGACGTCACCCGGAGTCCCAATCCCCAGATCGCCTTCGGCGTCGGGCCCCACGTGTGCATGGGGATCAATCTGGCCCGGCTCGAGATCCGCGTGCTGTTCGAGGAGCTGGTCCGACGGTTCCCGGACATGCACGTGGCCCCGGGGTTCACGCCGACCTACGTCGAGCACGCCCTCGTGCACGCCATCGAGACCATGCCCGTGGAGTTCACCCCGGAACGCGGCTGAGGCCGCCGGCTCAACCGCCGGGCGGCCGTCGGTGCGAGTCCGTCGGCACCGCCATCTCCCCCGCAGCCAGCGCCCGGTCGTCCGACGCCACCTCGGCCAGCGTGGACTCGTCGAGCTGTTCGCAGAGGGCGTTCCGGGCCGATGACCACACGCGGTGGAGGGCACACACGTCGTCCCAGTGGCACGGGCCGCCCCGCAGCGCGCACTCCGACGTCCGCAGCGGACCCTCCATGGCCTCCACGATCTGGAGCACGGTGATCTGTTCCGCCGGTCGGGCGAGGGCGAACCCGCCGGACGGGCCCGGCCGCGAGTTCACGAGGCCGGCGCCGAGCAGCTCGCGCAGCACCTGCTGCAGGAACCCGGTGGGGATGCCCATGGCCTGGCCGATCGCATTGGCCTTGACCGGCGACACCTCCGCGTTCTCGATGAAGATCAGCGCCCGGATGGCGTAGTCCGTCCGGCGCGTGGGGACGAGCTTCATCCCCCCATCCTCCCAGGCGGGCGGTCGGCGGTCGAACCCTCGGGGGCGGAAGGGCCGGCCTCAGCCCCGGTCGACGAGGTCGGCGAGTTCGGCGACGGCCGCCACGAAGCCGCGTCCGAGTTCGTCGACATCGTCCAGGAGGTCGGGGCAGGCCATGATCCCCACGTTCAGGTGACGGGCCTCGGACAGGACGGTGATGTTCACACCGGACCCCTCCATGACCGGGCCCATCGGGAAGATCCCGGTCACCCGGGCACCGGCGCAGTAGAGGTCGAGCGGCGGGCCGGGCACGTTGGAGATGACCAGGTTGAGCACCGGGGGATGGAACCGGGCGAGCCCGAGACCGGAGTACAGCCGGGCCGCCGCCGTCATCACCGGCGGCAGGGTGAACCCGGTCAACTCCTGCAGGGAGTCCGGTCCGAACGCGCTCTGCAGCATCTTCGTGCTGGTCGTGTTGGCATGGACGGCGACGAGGCGCTCGCCGGGATCGTCCGGACCGAGCGGCAGCGGCACCATCATGTTCGACACCTTGTTGACCACGCCCGGATCGTCGTTGCCGCCGTGGGCGCTGACCGGCACGGCGGCCACCAGGTCGCGGGTCGGCAGGCTCCCCCGGGCCAGGAGATAGTTGCGCAACGCCGTCCCCGATGCGGCGAGCACGACGTCGTTCACCGTGGTCCCGAACGCCTGTCGGATGCGGAGGACGGTGTCGAGGTCGACCTTGGTGAGGCTGACCGTCCGACGGGCGGTGAGGGACCCGTTGAAGCACGTCGACGGTGCCGTCAGCGGCAGCGACGTGCCCGCCCGCCTCTGCCCCAGCCAGGTCCGCGCCGTCGCCGCCACCCCGGACACCGAGTGGGCCAGTGCGCCCGGGACGTACCGCTGGCGGGCGACCAGTGACGTGACCGATCCGGCCACCTGGCGGGGGGTGGACGGGAGCGGGTCGGGCACCCACTCGACGGCCGGAGGCGCCACGCCGTCGCTCTCGGGGCCCAGATCGAAGATCGAAGCCATGAGATCGGCGCCGGCACCGCCGTCCATCATGGAGTGGTGCAGCTTGGTGACCAGGGCCACCGTGCCGTCGTCGAGGTCGGCCAGCCACATCTCCCACAGCGGTCGGGACCGGTCGAGCGGTCGTCCCGCCACCTCGCCCGTGAAGGCCTCGAGCTCGGACCACGACAGAGGTCCGGACACCGGCGCACGGCGCACGTGGTCGGCCAGGTCGAATCCGGGGTCCTCGATCCACAGCGGGTGGTCGATGCCCGCCGGTGCCGGCAGCAGCCGGCGACGCAGCGGGGGGATGAGGTGGATGCGCTCGCCCAGGACCTCGGAGAGCTTCTCCAGCGGGAATCCCTCGGGGGCGCCACCCGGATCGAGGACGAGTACCCCGACCACGTGCAGGTGCATCGACGGGGTCTCCATGTAGAGGAAGGCGGCGTCGATGCCCGCCATGCGCTGCACGGGCTCAGGCTCCGACCGCGGCGTGGGCGTCGGCCACGGCCTGGGCGTGCGGATAGTCCGGCTTGGCGCTCGGCGACCGCACGATCTCGGGCACGAAGATCAACTGGCGTGGCACCTTGTACCCCGTCAGCAGGCCGTGCCCGTGCGCCTGCAGCTCGTCGGGACCGACGTCCTGACCGGCGCGCACCTGGACGAGGGCCACGACACGTTGGCCGAACCGTTCGTCGTCGACCCCGACCACCAGCGCGTCGGCCACGGCCGGGTGACCCTTCAACGCCGCTTCGACCTCGTCCGGAAAGACCTTCTCCCCTCCGGTGTTGATGCACAGGGAACCTCGTCCGAGCACGGTGATCGTGCCGTCCTCGGCCACGGTGGCGTGGTCGCCGGGCAGCGCCCAGCGGGCACCGTCCTTCTCGACGAACGTCGCCGCCGAGGCTTCCGGGTCGCCGAGGTAGCCGAGCGGGACGTGTCCGCCACGGGCCAGACGACCGACCACTCCCGACCCGGGCACCACCGGTTCGAGGTCGGCGTCGAGCACGGCGGTGCGCCCGTCGATCCGCAGCCGTGGCGGACCGAACGGATCGTCGGCCGGCGGCTCGCCGCCGACCTGGCCGGTCTCGGACGAGCCGAACCGGTCGGCCACGATCCGGCCGGGCAGGAGGTCGGCCAGCTGCGCCTTGGTCGACGGGGACAGCACGGCGCCGCCCGAACCGACCGCCATCAGCGACGACAGGTCGAAACGGCCCGGATCGGCAGCCAGGGCGTCGAGCAGCGGGCGCGCCATGGCGTCGCCCACCACCACGAGTGCATTGGCCCGCTCCGCCTCCACCAGTCGCCACACCTCGACCGGGTCGAAGCCGCCGTCGGAGGTGGTGACCACGGTCCCACCCCCGTAGAGGGTGGAGAAGGCCAGCCAGTGCCCGGCCGCGTGCATGAAGGGCGGGATGGCCAGCGCGGTGACCCCGGGACGCAGCACCCGTTCGGCCAGTTCCTCGGCCCGGGTGATGTGGTCACCCGAAGAGAACGGGTCGCCGCCTCCCATGGCCGCGAAGAAGATGTCGTCGTGGCGCCACATCACCCCTTTGGGCAGACCGGTGGTGCCGCCCGTGTAGACGCAGTACAGGTCGGCCGCCGAGCGGGCCGGGAAGTCCCGGCCCTCGGTCGACCGGGCCAGCGCCTCCTCGTACTCGGGCCCCCCACCGACCGGCGCCGCACCGTCGTCCACCTCGAGTACGGCCCGGCGCTCGGTCATCGAGCCGAGCGCGCCGACGACGGACGCCCCGAAGCGCCGGTGGAACACCAGGCCCACGAGGCCGGCATCGGCGTAGAGGTGCTCGAGCTCGCGCGTGACGTAGCGGTAATTGACGTTGACGGGGACGGCCCGGATCTTGAAGCAGGCCAGCATGGTCTCGACGTACTCGGTCCCGTTGGTCAGCTGCACCCCCACGCGATCCCCGGGCCCGATACCGGCACCGGCGAGGTGGTGGGCGAGCCGGTCGGCGCGCCGGTCGAGGGCGCGGTAGGTGAGGCGACGCCCGCCCGACACCATCGCCAGCGCGTCGGGTACCTCGTCCACGACGAGCTCGAAGAGGTCGGCCAGATTCAGCTCCATGGACGTCCCTCCCCCGGGCCCGCAATGGGACTTCCGGCCCTTACCAGCCGGATCGCCCGCCTTAGTATTCCAGGTAGCGGAGCCGGCGACACCGTCGGCGGATCGCGGTGGTGGGGGAGGATCGCCATGGGTGAGGTGACACCGGAAATCGGCCCCGACGACCCGTCCCGGAGGACCGACCCGCCGGGCGATCCCGTCCCCGGCGGAGCGTCGACGCTCGATCAGCTGCTCGCCCCGGCCGTGGTGGTCGGCGGGTTCCTCAATCGACGGGCCCTGGTCCGGGCCACCCGGGCGGTGCCCCGGACCCTCCAGTTCCTCGGCACGGCGCTCTGGCGGGGCGAGGTGGCCGAGTCGCTCCCCGCACCCCACCTGTCGCTCGGACTCGCCGCCCAGGTCGCCATGGACGAGGCCCTGCTCGCCATGGCGATGGCGCCCAACCGGTTCCCGTTGCCCGGCGACTTCGGCCGGGTCGCCCAGGAGCTGGGCGATGCCGAGGCGATGTTCAGCGCTCGCGGCTGGGTGGGCGACCCGGCCTCGTACCACCGCACGCCACCCCCGCTCGCCGACCGCGACCTCGTCCGCACCCGCGGCTGGGCCCTCGGCCAGGGGTACGAGCGGGTGTCCTGGGAGAGCCGGTTCGCTCCCCACGCGGGCGAGCCCGGCTCGGAGCGGTGGATGGCATTCGGGCCCAACTCGACGGCGACGGCCGCACTGCTGCGTCACGACGACGCGACCCGTCCGTGGGTCATCGCCGTGCACGGGTTCTGCATGGGGTTCCCGTTCATGGACTTCCCCGGCCTGCAGGCCCCCCGGCTCCACCAGGAGCTCGGGGTGAACGTCGCGCTGCCCGTCCTGCCGCTCCACGGTGCCCGCCGGGTCACCCGGGTGAGCGGCGAGCCGTTCCTCTCCTTCGAGCTCATGAACGCCGTCCACGGGCTGACCCAGGCCGTGTGGGACGTCCGACGACTCATCAGTTGGATTCGGTCCCAGGGGGCCAGCTCCATCAGCCTGTTCGGCGTGTCCCTCGGGGGCTACACCGTGGCGCTGCTGGCCGGCCTCGAGCCCGGGCTCGACGGTGTCGTGGCCGGCATCCCGGTCGCCGACTTCCCCGGGTTGTTCCATGCGCACAGCCCGCGTCACATCCGGGTGCGGGCGATCGAGCACCGCATCATGGGCGGCACCGCGGAGAACGTCTACCGCGTGGTGTCGCCGCTGTGCTTCGACCCGCTGGTGGCCGCCGACCGCCGGTACATCTTCGCCGGCTACGGCGACCGCTTGGCCACACCCGACCAGGCGCGCCGTCTGGCCGAGCACTGGGGTGATCCCGTGGTGTCGTGGTACTCGGGCAACCACGTGGGCTACATGTGGTCCGGCCAGGTGAAGGCGTTCATCGAGGCCTCGCTGGCCGAGGCGGCCGGGGTCGGACTCGCCCAGGACGAGGCCGCCTGACGATGGAGACGATGTCCGGGCTCGACGCCAAATTCCTCTACTCGGAGACCCCGACGGCGCACATGCACACCATCAAGGTGGCGGTCTCGGACGTGTCGGCCATGGCGGACGGATTCTCGTTCGCCACGTTGACCGAGGTCCTCGGCCAGCTCCTCGTACGGCTCCCACCCTTCCGCCGCCGGATCGTGCCCGTTCCCCTCGGACTCGGCCACCCGGTCTGGGTGGAGGATCCCGACTTCGACCTGGCCCGGCACCTCGATCGGGTCGTGCTCGACCCACCCGGTGACGACCGCTCCCTGGCGGCCGCCGTCGCCGCCTTCGCCGGCACCGTACTCCCACGCGACCGCCCGTTGTGGGCCATCCGGGTCGTCGAGGGACTGCGCGGGGACCGGATCGCCGTGGTGGTGAAGCTCCACCACGCCGTGGCGGACGGCTCCGCCGCGGTCGCCCTGCTGCAGAACGTCGTCGAGGCGGCGACCGTCGCCCCCGATCCTTCCCCGTCGCCGGATCCCTGGAGGCCCGAGCCCCTCCCGACACGCGGGCGGCTCGTGGCGCGTGCTCTCTCCGAGCACCTGACCCGGGTACGGGGACTGCCCCACCTGGCCCGGGTGTCCGTTTCGAGCACCCGGGCATCCGAGCGGCGTCGGCGGACGCTCGAGCCGATGCCGCCGATCCCCCTGCACCACATCCCGAAGACGTCGCTCAACGTGTCGTTGGACGCGGCGCGCACCTTCGCCATGACCCACCTGCCGCTCGACGCCCTCCGGGAGATCCGGAGGGCGACCGGCACGACCCTCAACGACGTCTACCTCACCGTCTGCGCCGGTGCCCTGCGGTCCTACCTGGCCGAGCGGGACGAACTGCCGGCGCGCTCGCTGGTGGCGAGCGTCCCCGTGTCCACCGACCCGGGTGTGGCCCGACTGTCCGGCAACCGGGTGGACAACATCTATGTGGCGATCCGCACCGATCTGGCCGACCCGGCGGCCCGACTGGCCGCCGTCCACGACGGCGTCCGTGCCTCGAAGGAGGTGCGCAGCCTCCTGGGTCACGAGTTCCTGGAGCAGCGGTCCGACGTGGTGCCCCCACAGCTCTACACGCCGGCGGTCCGGCTGTGGACGAGATCACGCGCCGCCGACCACGTGCACCCACCGCTCAACGTCATCCTCTCCAATGTGGCGGGTCCCCGGGAGGCCATCCGGATGGGGCCGGTGCTGCTGGAGGCCCTCTACTCGGTCGGTCCCATCCTGGAGGGCATCGGTCTGAACATCACGGCGTGGAGCTACGAGGACCTGCTCGGCGTGTCACTCATCGGGTGTCCCCACAGCCTGCCCGACCCCTGGGCGCTCGTGGGTCACCTGCACGGCGCGCTCGACGAGCTGATCCGCTCGGTCGCGGAGGGCATCGCCGCCGATCGGTGAGCCCGCACGCGCGGCAGTTGGCCGCCGTCGGCACTGGGTAGCATCGGGTCCGCCGGAACCCGGTACCACTCCACCCACCACCCACCACCCACCAGGGGAGCAGCCATGACCGATCCGGACACCCGGGGGATGATCTTCATCGACCCCGTCCTCTACGCCGATCAGGAGGCCTGGCACGCGGCGGCGGCCGAGCTGCGGGACGACGCCCCCGTGCTGCGGGTCGAGGCCGAGGGGTACACCCCGTTCTGGGCGGTCACCCGGCACGAGGACGTCTTCACGGTGTCGCGCGACAACGAGCACTTCCTCAACACGCGCAACTCGATCCTCGGCCCCGACGCCCAGTTCGAGTACCTGAAGTCGATCGGCATCGAGGGCGAGACGCTGATCCACATGGACGGCGAGGAGCACGCCGGCCACCGCGGCCTGGCCAACGACTGGTTCCGCCCCCGTGCCGTGGCCCGGCGACAGGAGGCCATCGAGGCCATCGCCGCCGAGTTCGTGGACAAGTTCCGCGAACTGGACGGCAACTGCGACTTCGCCCAGGACATCGCCGTGCCGTACACGCTGCGCGTGATCATGAGCATCTTCGGGGTGCCTGTCGAGGACGAGCCGATGATGCTGAAGCTGACCCAGGGCATCTTCGGCGCCGCGGACCCCGAGTACCTCGGCGACCTCAGCGACCCGATGGCGCTACTGACCGACACCATCGCCCAGTTCGACCAGTACTTCACCGATCTGACGGAGTCGCGCCGCGAGCACCCGACCGACGACCTGGCCACGGTGATCGCCAACGGTGAGGTGGGTGGGTGTCCGCTCGGCAGCAACGCTCGGCTCTGGTACTACACGATCGTCGCCACCGCCGGCCACGACACCACCTCGTTCGCCCTGTCCGGCGGACTCGAGGCGCTGCTGCACCACCCCGACCAGGTGTCGCTGCTGCAGGCGCGGCCCGAGCTGGTCAACAACGCCGTCGACGAGA
>PMFY01000406.1 GCA_003157945.1 Acidimicrobiaceae bacterium
CTCGACCAGGCCGAGCGGTTCGCCGCCGAGCTGCGCGCCGGCGGGGCCGCCTGCGAATTGCGGGTGTTCCCGGGCGAGGGGCACGGCTTCCGCGCCGCGTCCACGATCGAGGCGGCCCTCGACGCCGAACTCGGCTTCTACCGGTCGCTGTTCGCCCCGGACGGGGACGGCCGTGGCTGAGGCACGGTCGGCGGCCGACCTCCGGCGGACCGTGGTGGCGTGGCTCCGGCACCTCACGGCCGACGAGCGCGACGCCTTCCTCTACGGGATGTCCGCGGTCTTCGCCGGGGTGACCGCGGTGGCCATGAGCATCCCCCTCTACCGCCAGTGGGGTCAGCTCGCCGTCGGTCCCTACGTCGTGGGGACGATCTGGATGGTCGTGGTGTCCCGGCGGCGGGCCGCGGCGGCCCGGGCCTCCGCCGACGGGGTGGCCAACGGACGCGTGTGGAAGGCGGCCCGACTGGTCGCCTTCCTGATCGTGCTGCTGGGGGCGACGGTGGTGCCCCTGGCCCTCGAGGTCGTGTGGGCCTCCGAGGGCAACGCCGCCCTGCACGTCCAGCCCGAGGTCCTGGTGGTGGAGCGGGCCGGTGTCCGGGCGGCCCACGGACAGGACCCCTACCAGGTGGTGGACCGGAACGGTCACATCCTGATCCGCCAGAGTGCGATCCCCGTCTACGAGCTCTACTACCCGTACCTGCCGGGAATGGTCGTGTTCGGGTTCTCCAGCGGGAGCAAGGTCGAGGCCCGCCTGACCGACGCGCGCCTCCAGTTCCTGGTGTTCACCGTGCTCGTGTCACTCGTGGCGCTGAGCCGCATGCGACCGTCGACCGACGCCCGGACGCGCGCCTTCCAGGCCCTGACGGCGCTGCCCACCGCCGCGCTCCCGCTGGCCACGGGCGGGGACGACATGCCGGTGGTGGCGCTGATGCTGCTCGGGCTGGTGGCCCTGCAGCGCCGGCGGCCGGTCCTCGCCGGCCTGGCCCTGGGGGCGGCCAGCACCCTCAAGTTCACCGCCTGGCCCGTGGTCCTGCTGGCCCTGTTCGCGGCCACCGACCGGCAGCGCCGCCGGGCCGTCGGGCGCTACGCACTGGCGGTGGCCTTCCTGGTCGTCCCGGTGGTGTTCCCGGTCGCCCTCCACAATCCGTCGGCCTTCATCGACAACGTCGTGCGGTTCCCGCTCGGCCTGGCCGGCGTGGCCTCGCCCGCGGCCAGCGCCCTGCCCGGGCACATCCTGGTGTCGCTGGTCCCGGCCATCCGCCGCCCGTACGTCATCGTGATCGGCGTGCTGGGCCTGGCCTTCCTGGCCCGCTACCTGGTGCGCCACCCGCCCCGCGACGCGACCGGCGTGGCCCGGGTGACCGGCTGGGTGATGCTGGTGGCCATCCTGCTCGCCCCGGCCACCCGGGTCGGCTACCTGCTGTACCCGATCAACCTGTTCCTGTGGGCGTGGATGTTCCGCTGCTCCGACGACCCCGCCGTCGTCGAGGACGGACCGCCCGGCGACGGCTCGGACGCCGGTCAGTTGCCGTCGGGGGTCTCGAAGACCTCGATCGAGTACGGCGTGGAGCCGGTCGGCGTGGTGGGGGAGACCACGACACCGACCTCCCAGTAGAAGCCGTCGCCGCTGCCGTGCTTGGCCAGCACCTCGGTGGTGCCCGCCGTGCCCTGCGGGGCGGGCCCGTCGTAGATCACGTTCCAACCGGTGTCCAGCAACAGGCGCCGGTAGGCCTCGCTCACCTGCTCCTGGGCGAGCGGGCTGGTGAGGTGCACGGTGCGGTCGAACTGGGCGGCGTCCTGGTCGGAATTGAGCACCCCGGTCACCGTGGACGAGGTGAGCACCCCGAGGTTGCCGAGGATGTCGGCCGGGGGCTCGCCGTTGGCCTCGATGGCACGGAGCCGGTCCGTGGCCGGGGAGACCGGCACCCGGGTGCCGTCCGAGAGGACCACGTCCTTCACGTGGAACGTCGGTGTCGAACCGCTGGTCAGCGCACCGGCCACCACGCCGCCGAGCAGGATGACGACGGCGAGCCCGAGGACGATGAACGCCGGCGTCCGGACCGACATCGGCTCGTAGGCCGGCGCCGGTGCGTCCGCGCCCGCGACGGGCTCCTCCGACGTCGTGACCATGCCCCCATGCTACCGGCGACGGGTGGTGCCTCCCCGGCGGCTCAGGCGGGGGCCGCGGGGACGGCCCCGGCGCCGGTCCCCGGGGGCGCATCCCCGCCGGGGGGTGGCTCGAGCGCCACCGCCACCCGGAACGACACCACGGCGGCCCCCACCGTCGACGCCAGGATCCCCCAGCGGGTCACGCGCGGCAGCCGGTGGAAGGCCAGGACGGTCACCGTGGCGTCGAGGGCGTCGGCCATGCCGGCCAGGGCCACCCAGGGTCGGGCCTCGGCCGGATCCGTCCCGAGGGCCCGGAGGGTCCCGAGGCCCAGGGCCAGGTCGCGGCCGCCCATGGCCCGGGCCAGCAGCCGGGCGTCCCGGGTCCCGGCGCCGTCGCCGATCCACGGGCGGGTCATGAAGGTGGGGGCGACGAGCGCCGTGCAGCCGATGCCGATCCGCCCGAGGGCGACGAGCTGGGCCAGGCGGAGGGGCACGGGGGTGGGCATGGGCCGACGGTACCCGGCGGGACCCGCCCGCCGGACGGTGCCGGACGGCGGTTGCGGCCGGCCGCCCGCACCGGGCCGGCGGTTCGCTGCCACTCAGAGTGGCCATGTCGCCACGGCTCGGGAAAACTGTTCACGTTCTGTTTACATTGGGGTCCCGATACCTCACAATGCGAGCGTCGATGACGCAGTTGCGTCATCCGGGGGAGGGCGCTCGGATCCGCTGGATCAGGTCGTACCTACAGCACGGGGGATTCCGGGGGGAGTCAGAGGCCGGGTCGTACGACCCGGCCTCTGACGCGCCCGGGGGCCGGTACGACCGCCCGGCGGGGGGACCGGGGATCGACCCGGACCCGGGTGGAGCTCAGGTCCGCGACCAGCCGAACGGGTCCAGGGGTCCGTGTCCCCGACCGAGGTCCCAGCCCGCGGCCCCGACGAGGGCGCGGTGCACGAACGCCTTGGCCTGCTCGACGGCCGGGGCCACACCGAGCCCGGTGGCCAGCAGGGCGGTGGTGGCCGAGGCCAGGCTGCAGCCCGTGCCGTGGTTGTTCCTGGTGTCCACCCGGTCCTGTTCGAGGACGACCACGTCGGTGCCGTCGAAGAGGACGTCCGTCACCCGGTCGGGTCCCCGGTCCGGGCCGGCGGCGTGGACGCCGGGCAGGTGCCCGCCCTTGACCAGGACCCAGGTGGGGCCGAGGGCGTGGATCCGGGTGGCCAGGGCGACCATGACGGCGACGTCGGCGCGGTCCGTCGGCTCCACGCCGGCCAGGATGGCCGCCTCGAAGAGGTTGGGGGTGAGCAGGAGCGCCTGCGGGGCGAGGCGGTCGCGGTAGGTGGCCACGGCGTCGTCGTCGAGGAGCCGTCGCCCGGTCGAGGCCACCATCACCGGGTCGACGACCAGCGACGGGAGGTCGCCCGCCGCGGCGCGGTCGGCGACCAGTCGGACGGTGGCGGTGGTGGCCAGCATCCCGGTCTTGACCGCCCGCACGGCGAAGTCGTCGAGCACGGCGTCGAGCTGGGCCCCGACGACCTCGGTGGGCACCGGGTGCACCGCGGTCACCCCGGCGGTGTTCTGGGCGGTGACGGCCGTGACCACGGTGGTGGCGAACACCCCGAGCGCGCTCATGGCCTTGAGATCGGCCTGGATCCCGGCCCCCGCCCCGGAGTCGGACCCGGCGATGGTCAGGGCGACCGGCGGCGTGGTCATGCCCCCTCCCGCAGGGGGGTGTCGCCGATCAGGCCCGCGAAGTCCGACGAGGCCTCGGCGACGAACCGGGGGGTGATCCGCCCGGCCAGGCGCGCCCCGCGTCCGGCGGCGACGGCGTGGCGCATGGCGGCCGCCATGCGGGCCGGGTCCTCGGCCCGCGTCACGGCCGAGGCCACCAGCACGGCGCTGCACCCCAGCTCCATGGCCAGGCAGGCGTCCGACGCCGTGCCGATGCCGGCGTCGAGGATCACGGGCACCGTCGCCTCCCCGACGATGAGCTCGATGTTGTGGGGATTGCGGATGCCGAGCCCGCTGCCGATCGGGGCACCGAGCGGCATGACAGCGGCGCAGCCCACCTGCTCCAGCCGCCGCGCCACGACCGGGTCGTCACCGCAGTAGGGCAGCACCACGAACCCGTCGTCCACCAGCTGCTCGGCCGCGTCCACCAGCTCGATCGGGTCGGGCAGCAGGGTCCGGTCGTCGCCGATGACCTCGAGCTTCACCCAGTCGGTGTGGAACGCCTCACGGGCCAGTCGGGCCGTCAGCACGGCGTCGGCGGCGGTGAAGCAGCCCGCCGTGTTGGGCAGGATGCGGATCCCGAGCCCTTCCAGGAGGTCGACCAGCGAGTGCCGGGTGCCCGGGTCGACCCGTCGGACGGCGACGGTGGCCACGGCCGTTCCCGACGCCACCAGGGCGGCGGCCAGCGATTCCGGGCTGCGCATGCCCCCCGTGCCCAGCAGCAGGCGCGAGGGCAGCTCGGTGCCGGCGAGGACGAACGGGTCGGCGGGTGTGGCGTCGGGCATCGTCCGCCACGGTACCCCCGCGCCGGTGGTGCCCCGTCCGTCAGCCGCCGGCGGCGGCGGTGACGATCTCGATGTCGTCGCCGGTCGCCAGCGCGGTGGACCCCCACGTGCTGCGCGGCACGACCTCGCCGTTCAGGGCCACCGCCACCCCCCTCGGTGACGCGCACCGGGTCGCCACCAGGTCGGCCACCGTGGTCCCCGGTGCGAGGTCCGCCGGGGCACCGTTGACCGTCGTCCGGCTCACGGTGCCACCGCCGCCCCGGCGAACCGGTCGGGGCGGAAGGCGTCGAACGGCCCCGGGGCCGGCGCCGCCCCGTCGGCCCGGGCGACCAGCAGCCGCAGCACCTCGTCGGCGGTCGCCGGGGCCAGCAGGATGCCGTTGCGGAAGTGTCCGGTGGCCACCACCAGCCCGTCGACCGGGGTCGTCCCGACGATGGGTCCGTTGTCGGGCGAGCCGGGACGCAGTCCCGGCGTGATCTCGACCACGGAGTACTCGTCGAGGGCGGGGACGACCCGTCGGGCGTCCTCGACCAGGTCGGCCAGGCCCCCGAGGGGCACGTCGAGCGTGAAGCCGCGTTCCTCCACCGTGGCCCCGAGCACGAGGCCCCCGTCGTCGCGTGGGACGAGGTAGCAGGAGCGGCCGTGCACGAGGGCCCGGACGGTGCGCCGCAGGCGCGGCACGCCGTCGGGCGCGGCCAGGCGGAGGGTCACCCCGCGCACCGGCCGGACCGGCGGCCGCCAGGCGTCGGGCAGCCCGGTCAGCGCGCCCGACCGGCTGCCGGCGGCCACCACCACGACGTCCGCCGAGCGGGGCCCACCGTCCTCCAGGACCACGCCCAGGACCCGGCCGTCGGTCACCTCCACCCGCACCACCCGGTCGGCCACGAGGTCGACCCCGGCGCCCCGACAGGCCGTCTCCAGGGCCAGGGCCACGGCGCGGTTGTCGACCTGGTGGTCGGCGGGCAGGTCGACCCCACCGCTGACGCCGGGGGCGAGCAGGGGCTCCGCCTCCCGACAGGCGCGTGCCCCGAGCCGGACGGCCGGCAGTCCCATGGCCAGGTGGAAGGCGTGCACCCGGTCGGTCGCCGCGCGGTCCGACGGGCCGCCGGCCACCACCAGCGTCCCGTCCTCGCGGAGGTGCACCGGGCGAGCGCTGGCGCCCTCCAGGTCCCGGGCGAACACCGGCCAGGCGGCGGCCGCGGCCAGGTTGAGGGCGGCGAGGTCCCCCTCGCCGAAGTGGGCCTCCGCCACCGGCGCCAGCATGCCGGCGGCGGCCCAGGTGGCGCCCCGCCCGGGCTCCGGGTCGACCAGGGCCACGGACCTCCCGGTGGCCGCCGTCCGCCAGGCCACCGCCATACCGATGATCCCGGCCCCGACCACCACCACGTCATGGCGTCCGTCCGCGGTCATCGTGCGCACCGCGCGGCGTCCTGACGGGCCATGGGCCCATGCTACGGCGGCCGGGTGGGCCCCCGGCGACGCCGGTGGGCGTGTCGGCGGCGGTCGACGACCACGGGAGCCGCCGCCGCACCGGGGGTGGCGCCGCCCGGGGCCGCGGCGCACGGACGCGCGATCGGGCCCCGACGACCGTGTACAGTTGTCGGACCACGCAAGGGCCAACGTCGTCCCGCGCGGGGAGATCCACTTCTCTTCTGGAGCGACCCGATGACGACCGGAGCACCCACAGCCGACGGCGGAGCGACGCCCGCGACCCGTGTCCCCGTGGACGTCCGCCCCACCCGGGCGGCGGCCCCGCACCCTCCCACCGCCGGCCTCTACGACCCGCGCTTCGAGCACGACGCCTGCGGTGTGGCCCTGGTGGCCGACCTCCGGGGCCGGCCGTCCCACACGCTGGTGACCCAGGCCGTGAACGCCCTCGAGCACCTGGCCCACCGGGGCGCCACGGGCAGCGAGGAGGACTCCGGCGACGGTGCCGGCATCCTCATCCAGGTGCCCGACGCGTTCTACCGCCAGGTGGTCGACTTCGTGCTGCCCGAACGCGGTCGCTACGCCACCGGGATCGCCTTCCTTTCGGCCGACGAGTCGAGTGCCGCCAAGGCCCGCGAGGAGGTCGGGCGGATCGCCGGCGAGGAGGGGATGGACGTGCTCGGATGGCGCGAGCTGCCCGTCGACCCGTCGACCCTCGGCTCGATCGCCGAGGCCGCCCGGCCGTCGATGCACCAGCTCTTCGTAGCCCCGGCCGGGGAACCGGTCCCGGGCCGGGGTGACCCGGCCGTGGCCGTGGACCGGCTGGCCTTCGTCGTGCGCAAGCGCGCCGAGCACGAGGTCGACGAGTGCTACTTCGCCTCACTGTCGGCCCGGACGGTGACCTACAAGGGGATGCTCACCTCCCACCAGCTCGCCGAGTTCTACCCCGATCTCCACGACGAGCGGCTGGTCAGCGGTCTGGCCCTCGTCCACTCGCGCTTCTCGACCAACACCTTCCC
>PMFY01000258.1 GCA_003157945.1 Acidimicrobiaceae bacterium
GCCAAGGGCGTGATCCACAAGAACCAGGCCGCCAACCGGAAGTCCCGGCTCATGAAGCGGGCAGCCAAGGCGTCAGCCGACGCCTGAGCCGGCTCCGGTCGTCGGTCGACCGCACCGCCTGCCCACCCCGTCGGCGATCGTCCAGTCGGCGGTCGGGACACCAGAACCAGAGAACGTGTAGTTCCCAGATCCCGCCGATGGCGGGATCTGGCGCGTCAGGGAACGTGTCGGCCCGACCGCGACGGTCCCGGTCCCTGGTCAGCCCCTGCTCACTCCTCGTCCGATTCGATGAGCTCGGGCCCGTCGTTGCGGACGTTGCCCACCGACCGCCCCACCGCCCGGTGCACCAACGTCCCCGCGGGCGCGGGTGTCAGCAACGACTCCAACTCCGGCTTGTCGCGGTTGTCCGGGTCCAGCCATTCGTCGAGGACCTCGGGCTCCAGGACGACGCGCATGCGGTGGTGGATGTCCTCCATGTCCGGACCCGCTGACGTGGTGATGACCGTGCACGTCCGGAGAGCCGGCCGTTCCCCGGCGTCGCCCTCACCGTCCCGTTCCCCACGCTCCGCCGGACCACCCCGCCAGACCTCCCACAGCCCGGCGAGGGCGAGGGGCATTCCGTCCGCTCGGGTGAAGTAGTACGGCTGCTTGCCCGACCCCGGCCCCTGGCGCCACTCGTAGAAGCCGTCCGCCACCACGGCCAGGCGGCGCGACGTGAACGCCGACCGGAATGACGGCTTCGACGCCACCGTCTCCGCCCGGGCATTGAAGGTCCGGGTCGCCATCGACGGGTCCTTCGCCCATGAGGGCACCAGACCCCAGCGGTAGCGACCGAGTTCACGGCGGACACCGTGCGCGGGTGACCCGCCTGGTGAGGTCGGGTCACCGGTCGACCCGGCCGCCTCCGGCGTGCCGGCCGCGTCGGCCGCGTCGGCCACGTCCGGTACGTCGGCGATGGCCAGGATCGACCTCGTGGGTGGGACGTTCCAACTCGGCCGGGCGTCGCGGTCGACGTCCGGCCCGAGCTGGCTGTCGAAGATCCGGGCCAGGTAGTCGGGGTCCGAGTACAGCGAGATCCGTCCGCACATGGCTGTCCAGCCTACGACCGTCCGGCCGGGCTCACTCCCGGGAGGGCACGCCCGTCACTTGGGCGGGTAGTAGTAGAACTTGCCATCGCACCGGTAGCCGTGCTGCGGGCCGTTGATCGGCGGGTCGTCCACGCGGGTGATCTGGCCGTTCTGGATTCGGGCGATGACGTAGCAGGAGGCGGGCGTCTTGGCCGCCGGATTCGAGCTGGCGATGAGGTAGTTGCCGTTGAAGACGGTGACCTTCTTGAGCTGCTGGAGCAGCGATCCCCGGGTGGGATGGGATCCGGCAGCCTGCAGGGCCTGGGTGAAGAGCTGCCCCGACAGCCAGCCGAACAGTGTGTACAGGTCGGGCTTGAATCCGGGTGATGCCTTCTGCACCCACGTCTGGAAGGTCTTCGCCGCGGGCAGCTGGTTGGTGTCCTCGCCGAGGAACAGGGAGTTCACCATCTCCATGTAGATCCCCTCCGTGGCCGAGGCTCCACCGGAGTCCGGCACGAGCTGCTCGGAGTAGGTCGAGGCGCCGAACACCAGCTGGGGGTGGTAGTTCTGCTGGTTCAGGGCCTTGACCACGGCGGCGGCGTAGTTCTCGGGCATCTGCTCCAGGAACAGGATCTTGATGCCGGCCTCGCGCATCGCCACGACGTTCTGCGTGAAGTTGGTCTGGGTGATGTCGAACTGCTTGTCGTAGGCGACGTCGTAGCCCAGGGACTCCATGGCCGCCTTCTCCCCTCCCCACTTGGTGATCGCCGACGGCTGGTCGGCCACCAGCGCCCCGGCATGCTTGACGTCGGCGGGGAACTTCTGCTTGAAGTACAGCAGCGGGCCGGTCGGCCATCCGATGGCGGCGGGATCCGGACTGAAGCTGTTGGGCAGGTCGCCGGCGGACTGGCTCAACGAGACGGTCACATTGGGCACACCGGGGTTCGCCGCCAGCACGGTCTCGCCATAGGTGTCCTCGAGCGAGAACCCACCGACCGCGGCGAAGTCCTTCTGGGCGACCTCCTCGGTCGCCTGCTGGTTCGGCGCGCCCTGATAACCGTCGTCGTACGAGTCGACGACGACCTTGCGGCCATTGATCCCACCCGTCGAGTTGACGTAGTCCGCCCAGGCCTGGGTCCCCACGTCGGCCCCCTTGAACAGGCCGAACGCCAGTGTCGAGACGTTGCCGATGGTGACCGTCGAGGAGGTGAGCCCGGTGGTGTCGCTGAACGCCGCCGCCGGGATGCCGCTCGAGGAGCTGGACGAGCCTCCCGACGTGCTCGTGGCCGGCTGCGCCTTGGTCGAGGCGCACGCGGTCAGGGTGCCGGCGAGCACGAGGCCCACCAGTGCGAGGGCGACCGTCCTGCTCCGCCCTCGGCCCACCGACCCACCGCGGATGGTGTGGCTCTTCATGCTTCCCCCTTGATCATGTTCGCCCGACGGATCATCGACCCGTTCCCCCGGCGTATTCCAACGATGCAGACTCTAGAGAACAGCGCCGCCGTCCGCGTGACAGGCAGTCACGATGCCGTCCCGTCGGCCTCGGCGGCCCCGTCTGCTCCGGCTTGG
>PMFY01000417.1 GCA_003157945.1 Acidimicrobiaceae bacterium
ATGCTCTTCTACATGAGCGAGGAGGGCCAGGAGGGCCGCAACGCCTTCCAGGAGCACCGGCCGCCCGACTTCGGCCGATTCCCCCGCCGCCCGTGACCGGGCCTGGGCCGGGCGGTCCTGCGCCGTTCCCCGGGCCCGTCCGGAAGTGGTGGTTGGGGGCCCGGCCGCGGACGCTTCCGGCCGCAGTGGTGCCGGTCGTGGTGGGGACGGCCGCCGCGCACACGCGGAACCTGCCGGACCTGCCGTCGGCGGCAGCCCTGACGGCGGGGGCGTTGGTGGTCCACGTTCCCAGCGTGGACACGTGGTGGTGTGCGCTGGGCGCCCTCGTCGTGGCCCTCGCCGTCCAGATCGGCACCAACTACGCCAACGACTACTCGGACGGCATCCGGGGGACCGACGACGCCCGGGTCGGCCCGGTGCGCCTCACGGCCACCGGCCTCGCCTCGCCGGCCGCCGTCAAGCGGGCCGCGCTCCTCGCCTTCGCCGTCGCCGGCGTGGTCGGCCTCGCCCTGGCCTGGGCCACGTCGTGGTGGATCCTCCTGGTCGGCGCGGCCTGCCTGTTGGCCGGCTGGTTCTACACCGGTGGCCCCCGGCCCTACGGCTACGCGGGGCTCGGCGAGGTCTTCGTCTTCGTCTTCTTCGGCCTGGTGGCGACGGTCGGGACCTTCTACGTCGAGACCGAGCGGCTCGACCGGCCCGCCGTGTGGTGGTCGGCGGTGGCGGTGGGCCTGCTGGCCACCGCACTCCTGCTGGCCAACAACCTCCGCGACATCGCCAGCGACATCGAGAGCGGCAAGCGCACGTTGGCCGTGCGGGTGGGGAGGCGGACTGGCGGCTGGTGCTACGTGGCCTGCGTGGGCGCGCCGTTCGTGGGCGTGGCCCTGTGGGGCCTCCTGGCCGTGACCGGGGTGATCCACTCGCTGCTGCCGGTCCTGGTCTTCCTGCCGCTGCTGGCCCTGCCGCTGGCCCGTCCCCCCGTGCAGGTGGCGCTCAGCCCGGCCGAGGGTCGGGCCCTGCTCCCCGTCCTGGCGGCGACCGGCCGGCTGCAGCTCGCCTTCGGCGCCCTGCTGGCCGTCGCGTTGTGGTCCACCCTGACGCCGTTGGTGTCCACGTGGCCGTCGCTCCCGGGACTGTCCGGATGACGGGTCGGCCGTCGCCCCCGGCGTCAGTGGGCCAGGAAGGCCCGCACGGCTGCCGCCACGGTGTCGGGCCGCTGCAGGTGGGGAGCGTGGTCGGCGTCGTCGACCACCACCAGGCGGGCGTCGGGTCCGATCGTGGTCACCAGGCGCCGGCCGAGTTCGGTGAATTTCGTGTCCCGGCCGCCGGTGACGACCAGTACCGGCCGGTCGAGCCCACCGAGACGGTCCCACAGCGGCTCCTGGGTGCCCGTCCCGGCCAGGCGCAGGCTCGAGGCGAGGCCCGTCGACGTGTTCCGCCTCCGCTCGTCGATCCCGGTGGCCGCGTCGGGCACGTGGCCGAACAGCGGATTGCTCACCCACCGGTCGACGAACGTGGCGACCGAGTCCTCGGGCGGCGTGCCGTCGCCGGGGTCGAGGCGTCGGGCCAGCGCCTCGTCGCTCGACCGCCGCGCCCGGCGCTCGTCGGCGTCGTCGATGCCGGCGGTGCCCGACACCAGGACGAGGCGGCGGACCAGGTCCGGGCGGGCCAGGGCCAGGTGGAGGCAGAAGCGTGCGCCCATCGAGTAGCCGAGGTAGTCGCCCGGCCCCCCGGCCGCCCCGAGGAGCGCCGCGCCGTGCCACAGGTCGGCGCGCACGTCCGACGAGCCGCCGTGCCCGGGCAGGTCGACCAGGACGAGCTCGTGGTCGACCGCCAGGTCCTCGGCCAGGCCGCCCCACAGGCGGCCGGTCTGGGTGAAGCCGTGGGCCAGCACGAGGCGGTGGCCGGCACCGTGACGGTGCCCCATGGTGCTGGCATGCAGCGCGGTGGTCGGCATAGGCGGTGCCCGTGAGCGTACCGAGCCCCCCCGACACCGCCGTCGATGCCGACCGTCAGGCGGCCTTCGCCGCCACCCTGGTCGACGAGTGGGTGCGGGCCGGCGTGCGGCACGCCGTCGTGTGCCCCGGGTCCCGGTCGACCCCGCTGGCCCTGGCCGTGGCCGCCGAGCCCCGGCTGGCGCTGCACGTACGGCTCGACGAGCGGTCGGCCGGGTTCACCGCCCTCGGGATCGGGATGGCCACCGGTCTGCCCGCCGTCGTAGTGGTCACGAGCGGGACGGCGGCGGCCGAACTCCACGCCGCGGTGGTGGAGGCCGACCTGGCCCGGGTGCCGCTGCTCGTCTGCACCGCCGACCGTCCGCCGGAACTCCGTGACGTGGGCGCCCCCCAGACCATCGACCAGACCCACCTGTACGGTCGGGCGCCCCGATGGGCCGTCGATCCGGGCGTGCCGGACGAGCCGTCGCGACCGACCTGGCGGTCGCTGGCGTCGCGTTCGGTCGCCGACGCCGTGGCCGGGCCGAGGGGTCCGGGCCCGGTGCACCTCAATCTCCCGTTCCGCGAACCGTTGCTCGGTGACGCGACCCGGGGTGCGGTACCGGACGGACGCCCCGACGGTGCCCCGTGGCATCGCGTCGAGCCGGCCCGACCGGCGCCGCCCGATGCCGTCGTGGCCGACCTCGTGACGTCGGGGGTTCTCCGCCCCGGGGCCCGGGGCCTGATCGTGGCCGGGGCGGGGTGCGGTGACCCCGACGCCGTCCTGGCATTGGCCGCGGCGCTCGCCTGGCCGGTGCTGGCCGACCCGCGCTCGGGTCTCCGCGGACCGGGTGCCCGGGTGGTGTCGGCGGCCGACGGCATCCTGCGGTCGACCCGCTTCGCCGATGGCCACCGACCCGACGTCGTGCTCCGCCTCGGGGAGCGCTGGGCCTCCCGGGTGGTGACCACCTTCCTGGCGGGGGCCCCGACGGTGGTGGTCGACCAGCACGGCTGGCCCGATCCCGAGCGGTCGGCCGCGGAGCTGGTCCGGGCGGACCCGACGGAGTTCTGCCGGGCGGTCGGGCGCGCGGTGGAGGATGCGGCGGAGGACACGGGGGGCGATCGGTCCGGCCGGCCGCGGTCGTGGGCGGAGGACTGGGACGAGGCCGAGCAGCGGGCCCGGCGGGCCGTCGACCGGATACTGGCGACCGGAGCACCGGGCCCGGTGCCCGGGCTGACGGAGCCGGCGCTGGCCGCCCGGGTGCTGGCCGCCGTTCCGGAGGGTTCGGCGCTGGTGGTGTCCTCGTCGATGCCGGTGCGCGACGTCGAGGCGTTCGGCGCACCCCGGAGCGGAAGCGTGCGGGTGCTGGGCAACCGCGGGGCCAACGGGATCGACGGCGTGGTGTCGACCGCACTCGGTGTGGCCCTGGCGGGCGGGCCGACCACCGCACTGGTGGGCGACCTGGCGTTCCTGCACGACGTGTCGGCGCTGCTGGGCCCGACGTCCGAGCGACCGCCCCTGACCATCGTGGTGGCCGACAACGGGGGAGGGGGGATCTTCTCCTTCCTGCCCCAGGCGGATCAGCTCCGGCCGGAGCGGTTCGAGCGCCTGTTCGGCACCCCGCAGGGAGCCGATCCGGCGGCTGTCGCCCGCGGCCTCGGCTGGGAGGTCGTCGAGGTCGGTGGCGACGATCCCCGGGGGCAGGGGGACGACTGGGTCGCGACGCTCGACGTCGCGCTCGCCGACCGCCGGGGTGGGCGCGTCGTCGTGGTCCGCCTCCCCGATCGCACGGCCAACGTGGCCGCCCACGACCTGCTCAACGCCGCCGTCGTCGAGGCGGTCGACGCGCCGTAGGACGGGGATCGGAGTCCGGTCCCCGTCCCGTCGGGACCGTCGTCCCTAGCCGTCTCCTCGACCCGGCACGTCCGCCGCCCCGGCCATGATCCTCCGGCGCTGCCAGAGGAGCTGCGTCGTCATCAATCCCGTTCCGAACACCCAGAGCAGCGCCGTCCAATGAGAGCCTCCGTGGCCGAACAGGAACATCCGCAGCCACAGGCAGCACAAGATGGCGAAGACCAGGGCCAACGGCCCGTACCACCGCACCTGGGCGAGCAACTGGCGGACATGTTCGTGGTCCTCACTCGCCACGGGCTCGCCCTTGACGAGCGCGACCCGGACCCGCTGACGATCACGGAGTTGGGCCATCGTCGTCATGCCGACACCGTAACCCTCTGTCGGCGCGGGCGCCCGGATCGCGGCGTGGCGCGGGACGTCGGGGACGAGGGCACGTCGGTCTGCCGCCGGACCGTGTCCGCGCCGGCGCGAGGGACCCGGGCGGCGGCGGTCCCCGGCGTACGTGATCACCCCCTCCCGACGTTGGCGAACGACCGATCCGGCGCCCGGAATCCGCTTGACCCGAGATTCCGTAGGGCGCAGACTGGCCGCGAGGTCGCGACGCGCCTCGATCGAGATGACCCATGCGGGAGGCGGCCCATGCGTGACATGGTGGATGCTCAGGTGGCTGGGCGTTGATGTCCAGGAAGACCGCGAGCGCGGCGAAGATGGCACTACTCGGGCAGGTCGATCTGCTCGCCGAGTGCACCAAGAAGGAACTGGCCGAGATCGCCTCGCTCTCGACCGAATACGACGCTGTCGCCGGACAGGTGCTGGCCGAAGAAGGTCAGCTCGGCACCGAGTTCTTCATCATCGTGGAGGGGCACGCCACGGCCTCCCGTGACGGGGTGCACCTGGCGACGCTCGACCCCACGAATTTCTTCGGTGAGCTGGCCCTGCTCGACGGTGGGCCCCGGACCGCCACCGTCGTGGCCGACACCGATCTCCACCTGCTGGTGCTGTCGAGGGGGGAGTTCAAGCAGCTGCTGAGGACGTATCCCTCGGTGAGTTACCGGATGCTCAGCGGACTCGGCGCCCGCCTCCGGAAGGCCGACGAGATGATCGCGGCGACGAGCGGCCGGAACGCCACCGCCCACATCACCGTGTAGCCGGCCGGCTTCGGCCGTGTCCCCGGTTGGCGGGCGGTGGGCCGTCGCTCGATGGGCCACCGGGCAGTCGATCCGATCCCGCCTCGGGTGTGGCCTACCCGGACGGAACCGGCTGCGGTGTCTCCGGCGTCACCGGACCGACGGCGAAGGGACAGGCGTCGGACGCCCCGATCGCGGCCGACGTACCCGCGGCGGTGACGGGTGTCGACCGGGTCAGGCCCGGTGGCGTCACGAGGAACGATCGTGTGAAGGTGCCGCAATTGCGGGACGAACCGTCGCTGCCCTGGATCGACGCCTCGGCGAGCGGCCCGGGGCGCAACACGACATCGGTCGGGGCCCCGCCGTTGAGGTCATTCCGCTCGGCCTGGGCGATCTGTCTCCCCTGCGGATCGAGCGCCGCGGCACCGGGGTAGCCGTGCAGGGTGCAGGCGACGGTGCTGACGTTCCGGAATCCCAACTCCTCCGCGGCCGAGCCGGCCCCCACGTAGCTGGTCTGTACCGAGACCGCGAGCTGACCGTTCCCGCACCTCGGCCCGGTCGGGGTCGTGGTCGTCGTCGGCACGGCTTCGGGACCGGCCGACGAACAGGCGGTCGCCGTGGCGGCCAGGAGAGCCAGGAGCAGAGCCGTCGATCTCCTCACCGTCAAAGGATCGTAGATGGTGCGGGCGGAGTGTCCCCCGACGCGGGTTGGGAAGGCGGCCGGGGTGCGGCGGGACGGTGGAACTAGTCCCCCGGGGCCATGGTGGCGTAGGCGGGCGTGCCGGCGGTCTCGTGGCTGAGGGGCAGCGTGCCGCTCGGTAGGTGACCGATTCCGTGAGGTGCAGGACCGTGGGTACGGACCCGTCGGCGAACACCCGCTTGCCGCTGCCCAGCAGCCGCGGGTACATCCAGAGGTCCAGCCGGTCGACGAGGCCGGCGCGCAGCAGGGACTGCAGGAGGTCGAGACTGCCGATGACGTGGATCTCGTCATGGCGCGCCTTCAGTTCGGCGACGCTCCCGACGAGGTCGCGGGCGAGGAGCAGTGCGTCCATGCGCGCCGCCTGTTCGAAGATGACACCGCCCGACTCCGGGTCCGCCACCGGCGCCTGCCACCCGCCGTGGGCGAATCCGCCGTCGGGGTCCTCGTCGACCGCACCGGGCGCCTGGGCCACCCCGTCGAGCGTCACGAACTCCGTCACGATGAGGATGCCCACGGTGTGCTCCTGTCCCGGCGACGACGTGCCCTACTGCGGGCGACCCCGTTGCGTAGAGGGCAGTCCCGGGGCCACCAGCCTCGGCCAGCGTAGCCACGGCTTCCCGGGCCGGTCGTCGGCCGTCGTCCGGAGGAATCGCACAACGTGCACCCGCCGGTCCGGCGCCGTCGGCGGCGACGCCGAGGGCCGCCGCGCTGCGTGCGCCGCCCGTGCGCCGTAGGCTGGGTCATCAGATCGAAGGGAGGCCCGCAGATGAGTGGATGTGGAGCTGCCGACGCCCGAAAGCTCGACCAGTGCGAGTGCGACCTGCCTCCCGGGCACCCGGCCCCGCACCGGTGCAACGACTGCGGTCGTTCGTGGCACGAGCCCCGGACCGGGGCGGCCGAGGACGTCATGATGCGTGACTACTCGGCCTTCCCGTCCTCGCCGTAGCCGGTGGGCAGCACCCTCCGCACACCCTGACGGGCACCACGGGACGGAGCCCTACGCCCGTCCGTACCGATCGTCGAGGCGCACGACGTCGTCGAGCTCCGTGGTACTGGCCTCGAGCACGACCGTATCCTCCAGGGCGGTCATGCGGTGCCGCGTACCCGGGCGGATGTGGACCGCCTCCCCCGGAAGCAGCTCGAACGACTCCAGCGCGGTGTCGGTGGCTCCCACCTCGAAGAGGAGCCGGCCGGACTGCACCGCGATCGTCTCCTCCTTCCGCTCGTGATACTGGAGCGACAGCGAATGACCGGCGGTGATGTGCAGCGCCTTGCCACAGTAGCGACCGTCGACGAGCGCGAAATGCTCCTCGTGCCCCCACGGCTTCGCCACGTTGGTGACGGTGGATACCCACGCCGACTTGGTCACTTCAACTCCCCCGGGAATGACGGACGACGCCGGTCGTCGACGGACGAGCGGCCCCATGGACACTAGAGCCTCGGCGGCGGAGTGGCCGCGGCGATTCGGGGTACTGACTGCACGGGTTGGCAGCATCGGCGGGTGCGGATCCGTCGTCCCGGCGTGGCCGGAGCCGGGTGCTCCTGGCGGCATGCACGGCGACCGGACCCGCCGACCACACGGCCCCGCCCCGGCCGTCGGGTGTCGAGTTCAGCCTCCGTCCACTGCTCTGTTACGCCCCTCCCTACGACGGATCCGGCCGTTCGGGTGTCCGGGAGGCCGAATCCGGTGCCGGCGTTCGCACCCGGATACGGGTTGACGGCCTCCCGCCTGCCGGTCAGTCCGAGCCCCGCAAGTCCGGGTGGCGACACGTCGAATGCGGAAGTGCCCCCTGATCCGCAGTACGCCGGTGGGCCGTCGAGCCCGCCGGAAGTGTAGGAGACGGCGGCGGTCGTCCTGCTCCCGGGCACCGCACGCGGCCGTCACGGCCGGGCCACGCCGGGCCGGGCCGGTCAGGCGAACACGACCTCCAGCTTGCGGGGCCCCCGGACCTGACCGCCGGCCCAGAGGACGTCGGCCCCCTCGGCCAGGTGGAAGTCGGGAACCCGCCGCAGCCATTCCTCGAGGGCGACGCGGAGCTCCATCCTCGCCAGGTTCGATCCGGCGCACCGGTGGATGCCCGAGCCGAACGCCACGTGCCGGTTCTCCTGACGATCGAGCAGCACCTCGTCCGCCCGGTCGAAGACCGACGGGTCGCGGTTCGCCGCCGGAAAACTCAGCAGGACCTTGTCGCCCTGCCGCATGGGGCAGCCGTTGAACTCGACGTCCCGGGAGACGGCCCGGGCCATCGTCACCGGGGCGTAGGCGCGCAGCAGCTCCTCGACGGCCGTGTCCATCAGGGCCGGATCGCTGACCAGGCGCCGGCGGTCGTCGTCGTGGGTGGCCAGGTGCCAGAGTGACGAACCGATGGCACTCCAGGTCGTGTCGATGCCGGCGATCATCGTGAGGATCGCCATGCCCAGGATCGCCATGTCGTCGACCGGCTCACCCTCCACCTCGGCGTGGAGCAGGTAGGTCAGCAGGTCGTCGCCGTCGTTGTCGCGCCGCTCGTTGATGCGGTCCCACAGGTAGTACCCGATCCCGAACATCCCCCGCTCCACGCGCTGGGGGTCGTCCGCGAACTCGAGCACGTCACGGACCCAACCGGTGAAGGTGTCGGCGAGCTCTTCGGGGATGCCGAGGATCGCACCGATCACGCGCACCGGGATCTGCTGGGCGTACCCCGAGGCGGCATCCGCCCGTCCGCTCTCCAGCTGCGCGTCGATCAGCGACCCGCACAGCGCCCGGGTCATCGGCTCGTAGGTCGCCACTCGGGTGTGGGAGAACCAGGGGAGGAGGAGACGACGGGTCCAGGTGTGGAGTGGGGGGTCGGAGGTGATCGGGGGCAGGCCGTAGGTCAGGATCGGATGCTCGTCCTCCTCGACGGAATCGATCACACTGGTGTTGGACGAGCTGAAGTGCTCGATGTCCTTGGCCAGCGCCGTGACGTCGGCGTAGGTGGTCGGGAGCCAGGCCCGCCCCCTCCGTTCGGTGCGGGCGATCGGGCAGACGCGGCGCAGTTCGTCCCAACGGGGGAACGGGTCGCGTACGTAGGCGTCGTCGAGGACGTCGAAGTCGGAGGTCCAGTCGCTGACCGGTTCGCTACCCGCCACGTGCCGCCTCCTCTGGTCCGGTCCACCTCGTCTGGTCCCCCACGCGGTGCCGGTCGGTACCTCATATCCGTGGAGGGTCGAGTCCCACCGGCGTGTCGTGCCGTGGGCCGACTGCTCGTCGAGACCCCAGAACCGTAGGCGAAGCGGGCGGGTCCGCGCCGCTGCGGACGCCACGTCGCCGGGCTCCGACGTGGGGGATCCGACAAAGTGGCGAGACCGGCGACATAAACTCACCCATGGCCGAGCCTCACGAAGACGTGATCCGAGCGACCCGTGCGTTCATCGACGCCAGTACCGAACTGCGCCTCGTCCTCGCCCACGCCGAAGAAGGGCTGCTGAAGGGTATCGCCGTACTAGAGCAGGGGGGAACGCCGATGCAGAACCTCCGGACTCCCCAGACGAAGATGCAGCGGACGTCCGTGCAGGCGGCCATGGAGCACTTCTCCGATGCCCGCCACCGGTTCCGGATGCTCATGATCTCGGAGTGCGTCACCGATGGGATGAGGGCCCGCGAGCTCTCCGAGATGTGGGGGTTCTCCCGACAGCGGGCCTCCAAGCTGATCGGCGAATCCCGGTGCCTGGCACCGGCGGGGCGTGAGCCCGGAGCGGCCGAGGCGTAGGACGCCGCCGGAGTTTCCGGTGGTCGGGGTCGTCGCGGTCGTCGCTTCGGCCGCCGAGGCCGGGCGCGCCGCCGACGTGGGACCACGTCTACCGTTGGCCCCATGAGCCGTGCCTCCGAGGCCGAAGGTTGGTATGTCGATCCTTATCGCATCCACCAGCACCGGTGGTTCTCGGCCGGGAGGCCGACCGCCCTGGTGCGGGACGGGGGGATCGAGTCCGAGGACCCGGCGCCGGCCGAGCCGTTCGACGGTGCACCTGTCAGGGTCACCGAGGATCCGACGTCGGGTGCCGACGGGGCCGACCTCCGGCGAGCCGACGACGCAGCCGGTGGCGACAGCTACGACCCGGAGAAGGCCTTCGTGGCCGCGTTGGACGCCACGACCTGGTTCCCCATGCGCTGATCGCGGCGACGTACCGCCGGGCGATGCCATAGTGACGACATGGCCGCGGCGGAGTCCGGACGCGAAGCGGAGCATCGGGCGCTCGCCCGTCTGATCGGCGACCGCTGCCGTCTGACCGGCACCTTCACCCTGCGCTCGGGCCGGGTGTCGTCCACCTACTTCGACAAGTACCTGTTCGAGTCCGACCCCGAGCTCCTGGCCCGCGTGGCGGCGTACGCCGCTCCGTTGGTCCCGGACGGCACCGAGGTCCTGGCCGGCCTGGAGCTCGGCGGCGTCCCCGTCGCCACCGCGCTGTCACTGGCGACCGGCCTGCCGGTGGCGTTCGTCCGCAAGGAGGCGAAGACCTACGGGACCGCACGGCTGGCGGAAGGGGCCGAGATCGCCGGCCGGCGCACGCTGGTGGTCGAGGACGTGATCACCACCGGTGGCCAGGTGGCGACGTCGACCGCGGAGCTCCGCTCCCGCGGTGCGCTCGTGGAGGCCGTGCTGTGCGTCATCGATCGGAGCGGTGGGACGCACCCCGGACTCGATGCCATCGGTTGCCGGGTCGTGGCGCTCCTGACCGGGGCCGAACTCGGCTGAGGCCGTCCGGACGTCCCGGGTCGGGCCCGGGGCCACCGTGATCGGCGCCACTGGTTCCCCCGGGATGCGGCCGGGTCAGGGTGAGACGATGAGCCGGTACCCGGCGTCGATGGACCCTGACGCGAGGGACGCGCCATGTCGCTCCTGCCAGCGGCCGCTGGCCAGGTCGTTCTCCAACCGCGCCATGGCACGGTGGACCGTCTCCGGGGGGAGCCGGGCGATGACCGAGATGCCGGCCTGCACCGCGGGGTCCAGATAGGCCTCCGGGCGGGCCCAGTAGGCATGACAGAAGCCGTCGAGGCAGTCGGCGGGCACCGGCACCACCGTGACGGTCCCACCGCCCAGCGCCTGGGCGATCACCGCGGGAGGAGGACAGGTGAGGTCGAGTCCGGCCATCTCGGGCAGATAGTCGGTGACGATCCACTGCCGGCAGTGCACGATGTGGTCGAAGCTGAGGACGGCCACCGGACCGGTGGACACCCGTCGGAGTTCCGCGAGCCCGGCCGCGGGGTCCGACCAGTGGTGGACGGTGAGGACCGCCATGGCCCCGTCGAACGCCCCGCCACGGAACGGCAGGTGTTCGGCGGCCCCGCGGACGGCCAGTGCGGTGCCGGGCGCCCGCTGCCGGACCATGGCGTCGGAGGGTTCCACAGCCACCACCGCACGGTCCGTCGGCTCGTAGCTGCCGGTGCCGGCGCCCACGTTGACCACCGCGTGCGAGTCACCGAGTGCGTCACCGATGATCCGCTCGATCCGGGGGTCAGGACGGCGGGTCGTGGTGTAGCCCACGCCGATGCGGTCGTAGCGGGGAACGCCGGCCATTGCACGAGACTAGGTCAGCGGCCGTTCCCGGCCCGGGGTGGAGGCACTTGCCTCGCTCCGGTCGGGAGCGGTGACCCGCTCGGGGTCCGACCCGCTCGGGGTCCGATGCGGCCGGCGGCCGGCTACTCCGTCGTGCGTTGCTACGTGTGACGTAGTAACCTCGGCGCATGACCACATCGACGGGAACGGCACTCCGCAGGCCCAACGACCCACCGCTGCTGATCCTCACCAGTCTGGCGGCGGGCCCGAAGCACGGCCACGCGCTGGCCCGGGACATCGAAGCCTTCGCCGGGGTGCGCCTCGGCCCCGGCGCCCTCTACGGGGCGATCACCCGCCTCGAGGAACGCGGCCTCATCGAACCGCTCCCGTCGGACGACCGCCGGCGCCCGTACCGGATCACCGCCGCCGGCTCGGTGGCCCTCGCCGAGGCCGTGGCCGACCTACGGCGCATCGCCGACGTGGGTGCCCGGCGACTCGGACTGTCCCTCGGGGTGACGGGATGAGCGGGGACCGCGACGGCCTCGGACGTCTGCTGCGCTGGTATCCGCCGGCCTGGCGCGACCGCTACGGCGACGAGCTCGTGGCGCTGCTCGAGGACGAACTCGACGGAACGGCCCCCACGGTCCGGTTGCGGGTGTCGCTGGCGGCATCCGGGATCCGGCAGCGGGCGCGTGCGTCGGGGCTGGCCGGCGACGGCGGTGACCCGGCGCTCCGGCTCCGGACCGGCGCGCTGGTGGTCCTGGCCGGGTGGGCGATGCTGCTCTTCGGTGGCGCGGCCTTCGCCAAGTCGGCCGAGCACTTCTCCTTCGCCCAGCCGGCCGGTTCCCAGACGCTCGCCCGCGGCGCCTATGTCGCCGTGGCCGCCCTGGCCCTGCTGTGCGGCGTCCTCGTCCTGGCCGGCGCAGCCCTCGCCCTGCCGGCGGCGGTGCGCTTCGTGCGGGGTGGGGGCTGGCCGGCCGTGCGTCGGCGCGTGTTCGTGGCCGTGGCCGCCGTCGTCGGTGCGGGCGTCACCATGGTCGGGCTCGGCGCCTGGGCCCATCACCTCGACGTCCACGCCCGCAACGGGGGCGACATCGCCTATTCGGTGGCGTTCCTGGGGTGGGGCGCCCTGGTGGCCCTGACCCTCGGGTCCGTGGTGGCCGCAGCCACCGCGCTGGTCCGCAGGGTCACGCTGTCGCGGGCCGTACTGCGCGCCGAGGGGGTCCTGGCCGTGGCGGTCGCGGTGCTGGTGGCTGCCATCACGACGGCAACCGGGCTGTGGTGGGCGGCCATGGCCCGGGGAGCCCCCTGGTTCCTGGCCGGCACCCGGCCCGGCACGGCGCCGTCACCCGTGACCGTGCAGCTGGTGCTGGTCGAGGGATGCCTCGTACTGGCGACGGTGGTCGCCGCGTACGGGGCGGTGCGGGTCGCACGGGCCGTGCCGGCGATCTGACCCGACCGGCATCCGGGTGACCGGTGCGCCGGTCGTCCGGTGGGCCCGACCGTCGACGGGCCCGGGTGGTCAGCAGGGCGTCGGATCGAAGTTCGGTGCGGAGCTGGCCGCGGAGGCCGTCGGCGTGGTCACCGTCGAGGTGGCCGCAGCGGTGGTGGCCGGCGCGGCGGCCACCGGCGCCGTCGTGGTGGTGACCGGCGTGCTCAAGACGAGCGGGTTGCCGTACTGGTCGATCGGGGGTGTGGTGATGGTGCCGAGCGGGCCGCCGAGGAACTGGGCGATCATCGCCGAGGCCTCGTCGGGCTGGACCACCTCGACGTCACCGGCATAGGACGAGACGGCGCCCTCCGTCGGCAGCACGTAGGCGGGCACCGAGGAACCGGACAGCGCGTGGTAGCGCTCGGACAGGGCGAACAGGTCCCCCGCGGTCAGGCCGTCGTCCTTGGAGAAGTCGTGCACCACCGAGGACAGCAGGGAGTTGAGCCGCAACGGGTCGTAGGTCGACTTGGCCTTGTCCATGGCCGCCGAGATCACCAGGTTCTGGCGCTCGATCCGGCCGAGGTCGGACGTGGGGTCCGAGTGCCAGTAGCCGTCCGTGTAGTACTGGTAGTACCGGGACCGCGACAGGCTGAGCGCCTGGGGTCCGTTCAGCACCTGGCAGCCTTGCGTCGGGATGTTGAGGCCCGAGTTGTTGTTGCAGACCCCCGTCGAGCAGTCCATGTCCCGGGCCGGATAGGGGAAGTCAAGGGAGATCCCGCCGAGTGCGTTGACGGCGTCCTCCAGACCGAAGAAGTTGACCACGATGTAGTGGCTGATCGGGATGCCGAAGGTGTTCTCGATGGTCTTGACGGTGGCGTCCGGTCCGGCGGAGAAGGCGGCGTTGATCTTGTTCTGGGTCGACAGCTGCGAGTTCGACGGGAGCCCGGTGATGGTCACGAAGGTGTCCCGGGGGATCGACAGGGTGGCGGCGGTGCCGGCCGCGGGGTCGACGTGGATGATCTTGAGGGTGTCCGACCGTTGACCTCCGGCCTGCGTCGTCGAGCCGAACTCCTGGGCCTGGGCCGCTGTCTCGCCGGCGCGGCTGTCGGATCCGATGAGGAGGATGTTGTACGGGGCGCCGTTGGCGGCGGCCACACACGTGTCGCACGGGGCCGAGGAGACCTGGGCCCACTGGTAGCGGAAATAGCCGTAGCCGGCGGCCACGAGCACGAGGATGATCACCACGAGCCCGATCAGGCTACGCAGGATGCGCTCGCCGCGCGACCTCCGCCTCCGGTGCGACCGTCGGATCTCGCGCTTGGACGGGATCGCCACCTCGCCACCGAGGATGGGGCCGGCGAACCGGGGGTCGTACCCGTGCCGTCCGGTTCCCGGCGTGGTGCCGCGGGGACGTCCGGTGGGTCGGGGCGCGGGGCGCCCCGAGGGCCGGGACGAGCGGGGTGGTGTGGGGTCGTCGGTGGTCACGTTGGGGAGGGTGTGGGGTGGCGCGGCGACGGGCCCCGTCATCCGGGGTCGCGGCGGCCGCGCCCGTGTCGTGGGGACCAGTTTCCCATGGTCGGCGCCCGACCTGGTGTCACCCGCGTCCGCAGGCCCCGGTGCCGCCGCCCCGACACGTTCGCGACCGGGTCGGGATCAGGAGTCGGCCGGTACCCACGAGCCGTGAAATCCGAACGGCACCCGGGCCGGCAGGTGCACCGTGGCCACCGGGGGCCCGCTGAACGAGGTGGCGTCGAGGATCACCAGGTCCGAGGCGTCACGGGCGGCGTCGTAGACCACCGTCAGCACCCAGCCCTCGTCCTCGCCCGCGCCGTCGGCGGCGCGCACGAAGACGGGCTCGCCGGGGGAGCGTCCCTCACCGGGGTCGTAGCGGTCGGATTCGTCGCGGGCGAAGTCGTACTTGACGAGCCCCTCGAACGAAGGGTGCTCGGGGTCGGCGCCGGTGCGGACGCAGTAGCCGTAGCGGTGGCGCGATCCGGCGACGGCCGGGTCGATCCTCGGGAACTCGACCGGTGTGTCGTCGAGCGCCTCCTCGTGCACCCGGTTGGCGGCCGGGTCGACGGTCCATCGGAAGAGGACGGGGTCGGACCGGGTGATGGCTTCGCCGGGAGCGGTCTCGAACACGGCGTCGTAGCGGATCAGGTCGAGGACGGTCCGGTCGCCGTCGTCGAAGGCGTTGAGTACGTGGAAGGCGTAGCTCGGGTCCATGGTGATCCACCGGATGTCGGCGCCCGTGCCGTTGCGGGGCAGCACCCCGATCCGCGACCCGGCCTCAGGTGCCCAGCCGAACGGCAGCCGCCGTCCCTGGGCGGCCAGCGCCAGGTCGAAGACGACGGGCTGGTCGAGGAATACGGCGCGGGTGGCCGTCACCCCGAAGTCGTGCATCATCGTGGCCCGGGGNNCGGGACGTCGATCGCCTCGGTGGTGGTGAGCTGACCGGCGGCGTCGACCACGTGGTAGCGCAGGAAGGGCGGCCCGAACAGGTCGACACCGAAGAACACGAGCTCGCCGGTGACGGGGTCGACCTTCGGGTGGGCGGTCATCGGCGACGACAGGGTGCCGTCGAAGTCGTGGATCCTGGCACGGTCGAGTTCCGGGGACACGGCGTGGGGGAAGCCCGACTCGACGAGGGCGAGCGTGGTGCCGGCGTGCCGGACGACGTGGGTGTTGGCGGGGCCGTCGATCGGCTCGCTCGGCCCGCGGGGCGGGACGGTGGCCACCTTGCCGGCCAGGGCACGGGTGCGTACCCACCGGTTGCGGTAGCCCGTGGCCCGGCCGCCGGCGAGCCAGATGCCGTGGAGCATCCCGTCGCCCGAGAACCAGTGGTAGTCGGCCGGGTCCTCGGGCACGGTGAGCGGGTTGGGACCGTTGCGCAGCAGTACCCCCTCGAGATCGGGCGGCACCACACCCGTGACCTCGAGGGGATGGTCGTCCGTCCGCTCCTCGAGCACCGGGGCGAAATTGCCTTCGAGATACGGGTTCACCATGGNNCGGCATGGCAGGCTGTGGCATGGCCGACTTCGTCGAGGACCTCCGTTTCCGGGGGTTGATCCACCAGATGACCGACCCCGAACTGGGCAGCCGGCTCAACGCCGGCCCCCTGACCGGCTACACCGGGTTCGACCCGACGGCGGACAGCCTCCACGTCGGCCACCTGCTGCAGGTGTGCAACCTGCGGCGCCTGCAGGAGGCCGGTCACCGGCCTCTGGCGGTGGCCGGCGGGGGTACCGGCTTCATCGGCGACCCGGGCGGCAAGTCGGAGGAGCGGTCGCTGTTGAGTGTCGACCAGCTCGAGGCCAACCTCGCCGGCATCCGCGCCCAGCTGGCCCGGTTCATCGACGTGGGCTCCGGGGCCGACGGCGCGCGCGCGTCGATGCTCAACAATGCGGACTGGCTGCAGCCCATGACGCTGTTCACGTTCCTGCGCGACGTGGGCAAGCACTTCACCGTCAACCAGATGGTGGCCAAGGACTCGGTCCGGACCCGCCTGTCCCGGGCCGACCAGGGCATCTCCTACACCGAGTTCAGCTACATGCTCCTGCAGGCCTACGACTTCCTGCGCCTGTTCGACGACCACGGGTGCACCCTCCAGATCGGGGGCAG
>PMFY01000306.1 GCA_003157945.1 Acidimicrobiaceae bacterium
GAAGTTGCCCATCATCTCGAAGTACGTCAAGTGGCGCCGGGTGGTGCCGATGATGTCGATGTCGGGAGCGCGAAAGCACTTCTGGATGGTGACCGCGCGGTTGAACGCGGGAATCTCTTCTCCCAGGAAATAGGGTTTGAACGGCACCATGCCGGCGACCGTGAAGAGCAGCGACGGGTCGTGGGGAATCAGGCTCGCCGAGGGAACGATCGTGTGACCGTTCGCCGCGAAGTAATCAAGGAAAATTGAACGAAGTTGGGCTGCTTCCACGGGTTTTACTCTACCGGCGCCTCGGCGTCGACCGGGTTGGACGCCCCCGTTCGCGCCCGCCAACTCTCCACGATGGCGCGCTCTCTCCCGTACGCTGACGGGTCGTAGAAGTGCGATCCCACGAGCGAGGCTGGCAGGTAGCTCTGGTCCACCCAACCGCCCGGGTGGTCGTGGGGGTAGGCGTAGCCGTGACCGAAGCCCATTTCGCCCGCTCCCTTGTAGTGCGCGTCGCGAAGATGATCGGGTACCTCGATAAGTCCTCCCGCCTGCACCGCTGCCGTGGCGGCGCCCAGCGCCCTCGTGACCGAATTGCTCTTGGGCGCGAGGGCCAAGGCAATAGTCGCGTGCGCCAACGTCAGGCGGGCCTCGGGCAGGCCCACGAACTCGACGGCCCGGGCCGCGGCGTCGGCCACCACCAGGGCCAGCGGGTCGGCCTCCCCCACGTCCTCGCTGGCCAGGATCACGAGGCGCCGGGCGATGAACCGGGCGTCCTCCCCCGACTCGAGCATGCGGGCCAGCCAGTAGAGGCCGGCGTCGGGATCCGAGCCGCGGACCGACTTGATGAACGCGCTGACCTGGTCGTAGTGGTCGTCCTCGCCGTAGTGCTGGAGGCGGGTGTGCCGCGCCCGCTCCACGTCCTCGAGGGTGACCGGCCGGTCACCGGCCAACGCCAGGGCCACCTCGAGGGTGGTGAGCACGGCCCGGGCGTCGCCGTCGGCCAGGCCGACCAGGGCGGCCACGGCGTCGGGTTCGGCCGTCGACCCCTCGGCGGCCAGGCCCCGGGCGACCACCTCCGCCAGGTCCTCGTCGGTGAGCGGTTCGAGCCGCCACAGGGTGGATCGGGACAGGAGCGGGGCGTTGACCTCGAAGAACGGGTTCTCCGTCGTGGCCCCGATCAGGACCAGGAGTCCCTCCTCCACCGACGGCAGCAGGGCGTCCTGCTGGGAGCGGTTGAACCGGTGGACCTCGTCGAGGAAGAGGATGGTGCCCCGGCCCTGCTCACCGAGGAGGCGCCGGGCGCCCTCGACCACCTCGCGGACGTCCTTCACCCCGGCGGTGACGGCCGACAGCGGCACGAAGTGTTTGGCGGTGGCCGTGGCCACCACGGTGGCCAGCGTGGTCTTGCCGGTACCGGGTGGCCCCCACAGGATGGCCGAGGTCAGGCGGTCGGACTCGATGAGCGCCCGCAGCGGTGCCCCGGGGCCGACCAGGTGGCGCTGGCCGACGATGTCGTCGAGCGTCCTCGGCCGCAGCCGGGCGGCCAGCGGGGCCCGCGACGCCAGGCGGTCGGCGGCCGCGCCGGAGAAGAGGTCCTCGGCGGCCACCCTCGCCTCAGTCCAGCGTCGGGATCGGCTGGAGCCCGAGGTCACGCAGCGCGCCGGGCGCCAGGGGCTTGGGGGCGTCGGTCATCGGGTCCCAACCCGACTGCGTCTTCGGGAAGGCGATGACCTCACGGATGTTGTCCTCTCCGGCGAAGATGGCCACCAGGCGGTCGAGCCCGACGGCGAACCCGGCATGCGGTGGGGCGCCGAAGCGGAACGCACCGAGCAGGAAGCCGAAGCGGGACGCCGCCTCCTCGTCGCTGATCCCCAGGGCGGCGAAGATCCGGCTCTGGATGTCGGCCCGGTGCACGCGGACGCTCCCCGAGCCCAGCTCCCAGCCGTTGAGGACGAGGTCGTAGGCCTGACTGCGCACGGAGGCCGGGTCGGACGTGAGCCGGTCGATGTCGTCGGGGTGGGGCATGGTGAACGGGTGGTGGGCGGCGACCGGGTTGCCGTCCTCGTCCACACCGTCGAACAGCGGGAAGTCGACCACCCACAGGTACCGGTACGGGCCCTCGGACACCGGGCGCCCGCCGAGCTCGAGGCGCAGCGCCCCGAGCACGTGGCAGGTCAGGCGGTACTCGTCGGCCACGGTCAGCACCAGGTCACCCACACCGGCGCCGGTGGTGGCCACCAGGCCGGCCTTCTCCTCGTCGGACAGGAACTTGGCCACCGGCGAGTCGACGTCGGTCCCGCCGCCCTCGCCCTCGACCACCTTGAACCACGCCAGGCCCTTGGCGCCGAGCGCCTTGGCCCGGTCGGTGAGCCCGTCGAGCCGCGACCGGGACGACGACGCCCCGCCCTCGAGCACGATGGCCTTCACGCAGGGGGCGGCGAAGGCCCGGAAGCCCGTGGCCGAGAACACGGCCGTCAGGTCGACGAGCTCCATGCCGAAGCGGATGTCGGGCTTGTCGGTGCCGTAGCGGTCGAGGGCCTCGGCCCACGTCATGCGGGGCACCGGACCGGGCCGCTCGCCGGTGACCGCCTCGGCGGCGTCGAGCACGGCCTCGGACACGAATCCGAGGATGTCCTCCTGGTCGACGAAGGATGCCTCGATGTCGAGCTGGGAGAACTCGAACTGGCGGTCGGCGCGCAGGTCCTCGTCGCGCAGGCAGCGGGCGATCTGGTAGTAGCGGTCNNCTGCGGGCTCTGGGGCAGCACGTAGCAGGCGCCGTGGTGGAGCCGGCTGGGCACGGCGAACTCCCGGGCGCCCTCGGGCGTGGGCGCCCACAGCAGCGGCGTCTCCACCTCGACGAAGCCCTGCCGGTCCATGGCCGCCCGCAGGGCCCCGTTGACCGTGGCCCGGAGCCGCAGGTTGGCCTGCATGGTGGGCCGCCGCAGGTCGACGAACCGGTGCCGGAGGCGGATGACCTCGTCGACGTCGACGCGGTCGTCCACCGGGAACGGCGGCGGCTCGGCGGCGTTCAGCAGCCTGACCGTGCACTCGCCCAGCTCGACCTCGCCGGTCGGCAGCTCCGGGTTGCCGGTCCCCACGGGACGGAGGCGTACCGTGCCCTCCACGGCCACGACGTACTCGGACCGCACGTCGACCGTTCCCGGCACCACGCACTGGATGATTCCCGTGTGGTCGCGGACGTCGAGGAAGGCCAGGTGCTCACCGTGCTCGCGGCGCTTGGCCACCCAGCCGCACACGGTCACCGTCCGGCCGACGTCGACCGCCCGCAGCGTGCCGCACAGGTCGGTGCGCATCGACGTGGCCCCGCTCGACGGCTGGGCTTCGGGGGGAACGGTCACACTGGGTCCTTTCGGGTGGCCCCACCGGAGAGGGCCGTGGTCGTGCTGTCCCCGGTCACGGGGCGTCCGGGAAGGCGCCGGGGCGGGTGGCCGCCCGCACCGCGGCGACCACGTCGGCGACCGGAACGGTCCGCTGGTCGCCGGCGTCGCGCAGGGGCCGGAGTGACACCGTACCCGAGGCCGCCTCGTCCGGGCCCACGACCAGGACCCAGCGGGCCCCGGAGCGGTCCGCCGCCTTGAACTGGGCCTTCATGGACCGGTCGTCGAACGCCCGGTCGGCCGAGAACCCGGCGTCGCGCAGGGCGGCGGTCAGGTCCCGGGCGGCCGTGCCCCCGGTGGTGTCGACCACGAAGGCGTCGAGCGGCGTGGGGTCCACCGGGAACGCGCCCTCGGCGTCACAGGCCAGGAGGATGCGCTCGATGCCCAGGCCGAACCCGATGCCCGGCGTCGGCGGGCCGCCGAGCAGCTCTACCATGCCGTCGTAGCGACCGCCCCCGCCGATGCCGTTCTGGGCCGATCCCAGGGCGTCGGACGAGAACTCGAACGTCGTGCGGGTGTAGTAGTCGAACCCCCGCACCAGGCGGTGGTCCACCGCGTAGCCGACACCCAGGGCGTCGAGCCCGGCCAGCACGCGGGCGAGGTGGGCGCGGCACGGCTCGCACAGGTGATCGGCGAGGGTCGGCGCGTCGGCGGTGGCGGCCAGGCAGGCGTCGCGCTGGCAATCGAGCACCCGCAGCGGATGCGCCGCGGCCCGCTCCTGGTGCTCGGGGCACAGCTCGTCCCGACGGGCCAGCAGGTACCCGCGCAGGAGGTCGAGATAGGCGGGCCGGCAGTCGGCGTCCCCCATCGAGTTGATGCGCAGGCCGTAGGCGGTGAGGCCGAGGGCCCGGTAGAACCGGTCGGCCAGGGCGATGACCTCGACGTCGAGGTCGGCGTCGGCCGTGCCGAGGGCCTCCACCCCCACCTGGTGGTGCTGGCGGTACCGTCCGGCCTGGGGTCGCTCGTAGCGGAAGGCGGGTGTGGCGTACCACGCCTTCCACGGCAGCGGTGGCCGGTGCTGGACCCAGGCCCGCACGATCGGTGCGGTCCCCTCGGGACGCAGCGCCAGCGGGCGGCCGCCCTTGTCCTCGAACTCGTACATCTCCTTGCC
>PMFY01000346.1 GCA_003157945.1 Acidimicrobiaceae bacterium
GCATGGTGCTGGTCACCGGCCCCACCGGCTCGGGCAAGACCACGTCGCTGGCCGCCATGATCGACCACATCAACCATCTGCGGGCCTGCCACATCGTCACCATCGAGGACCCGGTGGAGGTGCTCCACAAGGACGACCTGGCGGCCATCGACCAGCGGGAGGTCGGCTTCGACACCGACTCGTTCTCGTCCGCCATGCGCGTCGTCCTCCGCCAGGACCCGGACGTCATCCTGGTGGGTGAGATGCGCGACCAGGAGACGGTCGCCGCCGCCCTCAGTGCCGCCGAGACCGGTCACCTCGTCTTCTCGACACTCCACACCATCAACGCCACCGAGACGATCAACCGCATCGTCGACTTCTTCCCTCCGCACCAGCAGACCCAGATCCGGATCAGCCTCGCCGGCTCGCTCCAGGGGATCGTCTGCCAGCGACTCATCCCGACGGCCGACGGCCTGGGCCGGGTGCCCGCCCTCGAGGTGCTGGTCATCAACGGACGGATCCAACAGGCCATCATCGACCCGATGCTGACCGGCGACATCGACGGCATCGTGGCCGAAGGTGCGTACTACGGGATGGTCACGTTCGACCAGTCCCTGGCGGCACTCCTCTCCACCGGCAGGATCACGCTCGCCGAGGCCATGACCACGGCCACCAACCCGCACGACCTCAAGGTCATGCTCGAGCGTCAGGGCATCCTCCAGACGGGCTCGTTCGCCACGCAGCTCGGCTGATCAGGCACGCCGGCAACCTTCCCGCAACCGATCGCTCAAGGTCGCACCCCGGCCTTCCGATAGTCCCATTGCGGCCCACGTGGCCATGAAATGCACTGAGGGACCACCAGGAACCGGAGCGAGTCGATGAACCGAGCGAAGACGACAGTGCGCAGTCGGCGCACGTGCACCTCGTGCCGGCCGACCGGCCCGTTGACGGACCCGACCGCTCTCCGACCGGTGGGAGACGAGATGACAGGAGCAAACGGATGGCACGCCTGACCGTCGGACTCGACATCGGTACGAGCGGTGTCCGCGCCGCCGAGATCGATACGTCGAAGTCCACCCCCGTCCTGCTCACCTACGGCCAGGTCGGCCTGCCCCCCGGCTCGCTGGTCGACGGTGAGATCCGCGACGCCTCCTCGGTGACCGAGGCCATCCAGAAGCTGTGGAAGAACGGGCAGTTCTCCGGATCGTCCGTCATCGTCGGCATCGCCGGCCTCCGGGCCATCACCCGCGAGATCGACCTNNGTGGCCGCCGCCCACGTCGACCTCGTCAACGGCGTGATCGACGTCGTCGAGCGTGCCGGCCTCGTGGTGGAGGGAGTCGACCTCATCTCCTCCGCACTGGTCCGTGCCCTCGGCGAGACCGGCACCCCGACCGTGGCGACCGATCCCGCCGCAGCGGCCGCGCCGGCCACCGAGCAGCCCGAGGCGATCGTCTCCATCGGCGCCGGCCTCACCGTGGTGGTCGTCCACCAGGGCGGGCGGCCCCAGTTCGTCCGCACCATCGGCTCCGGCGGCAACGCCACGACGGCCGCCATCTCGGCCGCCCTCGACATCCCGATCGTCGACGCCGAGACGGTCAAGTACCGCATCGGCGAGGACAACGCCCAGATCCAGGCGGCCGAGCGCGTCGCCCAGCCGAGCATGCTCGAGCTGACCGAGGAGATCCGCAATTCGATCCAGTACTTCGCCTCGCTGCCCGACCGGCTGCCCGTCTCCCGGGTCAAGCTGACCGGCGGCGGCTCGGAGCTGCACGGCCTGGCCGAGATGCTCGAGGCGAAGGTCCGGATCCCGGTCACCTTCGGCTCGCCCTTCGACCGGCTCGACACCTCCAAGCTCGACCTCGCCGCCGACCAGGCGGCGCAGGTGATCCCGGTGCTGGCCTCCCCCATCGGCCTCGCCCTGCCGGAGCCCGACGACTCGGTCAAGAAGTTCAACCTCCTCCCGCCCGAGGTCGCCCAGAAGGCCAGGATCAAGCTGATCCAGGAGCGGACGCTCATCGGCTCGATCGTGGTGATCGCCCTGCTCGTCCTCTTCGGCGGCTGGAAGTTCCTGCAGGTCCACAATGCACAGAACAACGTGGACGACCTGCAGGCCAACATCAGCTCGCTGAACGCCCAGGTGCCGAAGTACAGCCTCGTGGTGGCGGCCAACGAGGCCTACACGAAGGGCCTGGCCCGTCGGGCGTCCGTGCTCAACCAGGCCATCGACTGGCCGCTGGCGTTGAGCAACCTCATCAGCATCACCCCGGCGCACGCATCCGTCCTGACCTTCGACGGCACCGAGCTGACGGGGAGCACCGCCACCGGGACCGCCGCCACGGGCACGGCGACGGGCACCCGCTCGGCCGCCATCGGCACCATCGAACTGGACGTCAACGGGCCCGGCCCGAGCCTCTCGATCTCCGAGGCNNCGACGACCGTCGAGGCCGACGGGTCGATCTCCTTCCCCTTCACCATCTCCGTAACCCCGGCTGCCAGCCTCAGCAAGAATGCGAGCCTCAAATGAACCAGGTCCGTGAGTACCGCAACCCCCTGCTCATCGCGGGCGGCGCGCTCGTCGTCGCCATCATCCTGTGGCTGGCGTTGATCTCGCCGCAGAACTCCAAGCTCTCGTCCCTCCAGAGCCAGAGCACGACGCTCCAGTCCCAGGAGGCCGCCCTCCAGACGAAGCTGACGGCGCTCGAGTCCGAGGGACAGAAGCTGTCGTCCAACTGTGCCGACCTGGTCCGGATCAGTTCCCAGATCCCCTCGGTGCAGACCCCGACCGACGTGGACGCCGAGGAGTCGAGCTTCGAGAGCCAGTTCAACAATCTCGCCGGATCCTCGGGCGTGACCCTGGCGCAGTTCAGTGGATTCACCCCCGCCGGGGCCACCGCCAACGGATCCGTCGCCGTCCCGGCGACACCGACCACCGCCGTAACCGGCACCACACCCGCAGATGTGACGGCGGTGCCCACCACCCTGACGGTGCAGGGGACCTACGGGCAGATCACCTCGTTCATCAACGGCCTCGACGGATTCCCCCGCCTGTTCGTGATCCAGAAGTTCGTGCTGAGCTTCGGCCAGGCGTCGACGTCCGCCGCCGGCACGGCGGCCGGCGCGTCCACCGCGTCGACCGCCGATGCCGCCGGCGGAGTGGCGACCGGCACCCCCTTGTGGATCGGCGGCACACCGACCTCGGCCGGCGCGCAGCCCTACAACCTGCAGATCACGGGGTCGATCTTCTACACCTCGACGCCGAACGCCCTCTCCGCCTGCACCAAGGCGACGGCGGCCCAGTCGACCACCAAGTAGGGGTCCGACGGGTCGGTCACCGGGTGATCACACACCGCTGATCTGCATGTCGCCGATGGCCAGGGTCTGGCCGGCGGCGATGCTGGGCAGCCACTCCACGTCGGCGCCGACGGCCACGAGCGACAGCAGCATGCGCTGGAGCGTCGAGGCCACGGTGATCTCCCGGACCGGCTCGGCGAGCCTGCCGTCACGGATCATGAGGCCCTCGGCCCCGACGGAGAAGTCGCCACTGATCGGGTTCACGCCGGAGTGGACGCCGGTCATGGACTGGACGAAGAGGCCTTCCCCCACCGCCGCCAGCACGCCGGCCTCGTCGTAGCCCTCCGGCCCCGGCGCCAGCGTCAGAGCCCGGCACCCCGGTCCCGGCGTGCCGGCGAACCCGCCGCGCACGGCCGATCCGGTCGAGGGCACCCCGGCCCGCGAGCCGGACACCGTGTCGTAGAGGAACCCCCGCAGGACACCCGAGTCGATCAGCACGTTCCGCCGGCAGGCCAGTCCCTCGGCGTCGTAGGCCGCGGCGCCGTAGGCCCGTGGGTCCGTCGGGTCGTCGACCAGCGTCAGTCCCGGATGCCCGACCTGTTCGCCGATCCGCCCGGCGAAGAACGAGCGGCCCTTGGCCACGGCCTCGCCCGAGAGGGCCGAGGACACGATCGACAGCAGGGTGGTGGCCATGCGCCGGTCGAAGACCACCGTCGAGCGGCCCGACGGGCCCTTGGTGGCGCCGAGGAGGCGGACCGCCCGCGTGACGGCGTCGTCGCACGCCCGGGCCGGGTCGAGTTCCTCGAACCCCCGGCCGACGCTGTACCCGCCGCCGGTCTGGCTCGCCTCGCCCTCGCCGGCGATGACCCCGACCGACAGGTAGCCCGACGTCTTGCGCGACGACGAGCGGATGCCCGTGGTCGAGACCAACGCCGCTTCGGAGGCCACGTCGCCGTAGTCGGCCGCGTCCACCTGCCGGATCCTCGGGTCGGCGGCGCGGGCCTGGGCCTCGAGGGCCAGCGCCAGCTCCACCTTGCGGGCCGTCGGCACCGACGCCAGGGCCTCGTCCCACAGGTCCACCGGGACCGCCTCGACGCCGTCGGGCACGGCCAGTCGGACGTGCTCGTCGGCGGTGGCGAAGCGGGCGTTGTCCCGCGCCTCGGCCAGGGTCTCGCCCAGCACCGACTCGTCGAGCGATCCCGCCCAGGCGAAGCCCAGGCGGTGGTCGACGACCACCCGGATGCCGATGCCCGCCGACGTCGCCGACGTGAGTGACTCGACCTGGCCGTCGTAGGCCCGGACCTCCGTCTCGGTACCGCGGGCCACGTAGACCTCGACCTCCTCGCCGGTGCCGGCCCACCCGGCCACCCGCTCGGCCAGGGCCAGCAGGTCCTCCGTCGTCTCTTCCGCCTGCTCCGTCACGGTGCTCATTCGGCCGTCCCCCCGATGGTCACGCCGGTCAGGCGCATGGTGGCCTGGCCGCAGCCGACGGGCACGCTCTGGCCGTCCTTGCCGCAGGTGCCGGGCGTCATGGAGAAGTCGGTGCCCACGGCGTCGATGCGCTTGAGGATCTCGGGACCGTTGCCGATCAGGTTGGCGTCCCGCAGCGGCTCGGTGATCCGTCCGTCCTCGATCAGGTACGCCATCGTCGTGCCGAACACGAAGTCGCCGGTGGCGGTGTTGACCTGGCCGCCGCCGAGCTTGGCCACGTAGACCCCTCGCGGGGTCTGGGCGATGATCTCCTCGGCGTCGTCCTGGCCCGGCAGGAGGAAGGTGTTGGTCATCCGCACCATCGGCAGGTCCTGGTAGGACTGGCGACGCCCGTTGCCGGACGACACCCGTCCCTCCTTCCTGGCCCGCAGGTAGTCCCACAGGTAGTCCGTCAGGATGCCGTCCTGGATCAGGACGTTGCGCTGGGCGGGCCGACCCTCGTCGTCCACCTGGAACGTCCCCCACTCGGACCCGACCGTCCCGTCGTCCACCAGGGTGACGAGCGGGCTGGCCACCAGCTGGCCGACCTTGCCGGCGTAGACCGACGCGTCCTTCACCACGTGGTCGGCCTCGAGGCCGTGACCGCACGCCTCGTGGAAGAGGATGCCACCGCTCCCCCCGGCCAGGACGACGGGCAGCTCACCCGACGGCGCCGGGCGGGCCGAGAGCTTGGCCAGGGCCTGGGCGGCCGCCGTGCGGGCCAGCTCCTCCACCGACACCTCGTCGAACAGCTCGAAGCCCAGGGTCCGGGCGGCCGTCTCGTAGCCGGTCTGCATCCCGGTGTCGGCCAGGGCCACGCACGACACCGAGAACCGGGTGCGGCTCTGCTCGTCACCGGCCAGCAGCCCGTCCGAGTTGGCGATCAGGACCCGTCGACGCGAGGTGCCGAAGCCGGCCTGGACCTGGCTCACGGCGTCGCCCGAGGCCCGGGCGGCCTCGTCGGCCCGCTGCAGCAGCTCGAGGGCGTCGGCCTTGGACCCGGTCGTCGGCGCCGGTCGGTCGCCGCGCCCGCCGGAGGTGCCCTGGGCGGACAGGTGCCCGGCGTCCACCGATCGGGATCCTCCCCCGCCCCGGGCCACCGCCGAGGCCGCCTCGGCCGCCCGCAGCAGTCCGCGCTCGCTGAGGTCGGCGGTGTGGGCGAACCCGGTGGTGTCCCCCGTGACGACCCGGATGCCGGCGCCGCGCTCGCGCCCCGAGGCCAGCTCCTCGACCCGTCCGTCGTCGAGCATGGCCGACGAGTTCGAGCGGTCCTCGGCGAACACCTCGGCGAAGTCGCCGCCGTTGCGCAGCGCCTCCGCCAGCACCCGCTCCAGCACGGGGGTATCGATCACTTCGGCCTCCTCGCTCCACTGCATGGCACCCGGTGGCCGATGTCAGTATCCGTCGCGTATCGTACCGGGGTGGCCCCCCGTACCGGTCTGTCCGCGCGTATCGAGCTCGAGGTGACCGAGGCGGACACCGCCGAGGCCTTCCGGTCGGGCACCGTGCCGGTCCTGGCCACCCCCCGCCTGGTCGCCCTGTGCGAGGAGGCGAGCTGCCAGGCCATCGACGGCCACCTGCCGGCCGGGGGGACGTCGGTGGCCAAGCGGGTCCAGTTCGACCACCTGGTACCCGTCGGCGTGGGCCGGACCGTGTGGGCCGAGGCCACCCTCGACCGCATCGAGGGCCGCCGGCTGGTCTTCACCCTCTCGGTGTCCGAGAACGGTGGGCTCGTGGGGGCGGGCAAGCTCGTGCGGGTCGTCGTGGACCGCGCCACCTTCCTCGGCAACGTCCGCTGAGGACCCGCCCGGCACCGGCCGGGCCACCGGATCGGCCGGGTGGGGTGTTGGCGGCCACGGCTCCGGGTAGGGCCGACCGCAGGCCGTGGGGCCCGTGCGCTCCGGGTGTGCGCCGCGGGGCCCGCGGGCGCCCCACCTGGGACCTTCCCCCGGTGGCCGCGCTGGTAGCCTGACCCCGAAGGCAACTCGCGACATGATCCTGGAACACATCGACAGTCCGGCGGACCTCCGGACACTGACCCCCGACGAGCTCGACGTGCTCTGTCAGGAGATCCGGGAGTTCGTCGTCGATGCCGTGACCCACACGGGCGGTCACCTCGGCTCCAACCTCGGCGTCGTGGAGCTGACCCTGGCGCTGCACCGCACCTTCGACTCCCCCCGCGACCTCCTGCTGTGGGACACCGGCCACCAGGNNCCAGGCCTACGTGCACAAGCTGGTCACCGGCCGCCGCGACGAGTTCACCCACCTGCGCCAGGAGGACGGGCTCTCGGGCTACCCCAGCCGCACCGAGTCGGAGCACGACTGGGTCGAGAACAGCCATGCGTCGACGATCCTCAGCTACGCCCACGGCATGGCCACCGC
>PMFY01000438.1 GCA_003157945.1 Acidimicrobiaceae bacterium
CCGTCGGCATGGCCACGGGAATGGCGGCCACGGTGAGGACCAGCGCGAACTGCAAGGTGGTGACAAACGGATCCCCGCGGATCACCGACACGATGACGATGAGCGATACGAGGGCCAGCGCCAGCATGATCAGGAACTTCCCAATCTTCAACACCGCCTGTTGGAAGTGGCTGACCGTGGTCGCCTCCTGGACCAGTTTGGCCGTCTTGCCGAAGTAGGTGTGCTCGCCGGTGGCATACACGAGTCCGCTGAGTTCACCCAGGCGAATGATAGAGCCCGAATAGACGGCATCGCCGGAGTTGTCGGTGACGGGCAACGACTCGCCGGTCAGGGCCGACTGATCCACCTGGATGCCGTCACCATCCAGCACGCGTGCATCGGCTGGCACGATGTCCCCCATGCGCAGGCGGATGACGTCGCCGGGCACCAGTTCACGCGCCGGCAGCGACACCCACTTGCCGTCCCGCTTGACCCGGGCGTTGAGTGCCAGCTGGGCCTTGAGTGCGTCGATGGCCTTGCCCGCCGAGTGTTCCTCGGTGAACCCGACGGTGGCGTTCGCCAGGAGCAACACCAGGATGATGATGAAGTCCGGCCAGTGCCGGAGCACCCCGGAGAGGATCACGGCGATCTCAATCATCCACGGGATCGGCCCCCAGAAGTAGCCGAGGAGCTTGAGGAGCTGATTCTCCTTCTTCTCCTCGAGCTCGTTCGGACCGTTGCTGGCCAGCCGTTCGGTCGCTTCGCTCTGGGTGAGACCGTCCTTCGACCATCCCAGGCGTGACTTGACCTCGGTCATCGACAGGTTCTCGAGGCTCTCGCCATGGCCCCCAGNNGAGGACTTGGAAGCGCCATTGGACGCAACGTGGCCCGTAGGTGGCCGGGTGACGCCCGCGACCGCCGTGGCCTCCCGGGTCAGGAAGGCCCCGAGTTCCTGGATGGTGCTCATGAGGGGCGCAGGGAACACGACAGTGGTGTTCTTGTCGACCCCGATCTCGACGAGCGTCTGGAGGTTGCGCAGCTGGAGAGCGAGCGGGTGCGCCATCATCGTGTCGGAGGCATCACCGAGTGCCGCCGCCGCCAGGGCCTCCCCTTCGGCCTCGATGATCTTCGCCCGCTTCTCACGCTCAGCCTCCGCCTGCCGGGCCATAGCCCGCTTCATCGACTCGGGGAGCTGGATGTCCTTCAGTTCGACCAGGGTCACGAGCACTCCCCAGTCCTCGGTCTGGACGTCGAGGATCTCGCGGATGTTCACGTTGATGCGGTCCGTTTCCGAGAGGGTCTCGTCCAGGCTGTGCTGGCCCACCACCTTGCGCAGCGTNNGACACATCGACACTCACGTTGTCCTTGGTGATGATGCCCTGGGACTGGATGGGCATGGTCACGATTCGGAGGGACACCGAATGCATGACGTCGACGAAGGGGATGATGAGCACCAGGCCGGGGTCCTTCACGCTTCGCACCTTGCCAAGACGGAACAGGACACCCTTTTCGAATTGTTCGACGATGCGAACGGACAGAGCGAGAACGACCAGAAGCACGACGACAACAACGACGACGATTGCGGCGACCACGACAACTCCTCAGATTGACAACACGGCGGTTGCGCAACCGGGGTCCGGGGCGACGCTTACAGGCACCCGCTACTGGCGGTGCCGACTGCTTGGGCTACTTACATAGCAAAGAGGCCTGCTCCCGACCGTACACCCCGGCTGACCCGACCCCGTTGCGGTTGAGTGAGTCGGCCGGTCACGAAGTGACCATCGTTCCGCGGTTGCCCTTGAGGAGGTCCGCTGCGTCCGCCAGGTTCCCGATCATCGCCGGCTTCCCGGTGGCCTCCACGAACCCGCAGGCGGCGTCCACCTTGGGTCCCATGGACCCGGCGGGGAACGACTGCCTCCGGAGGTCGGCGACGGTGGTGTGGCCGATCGGGTGCGCCCCTGGAGTGCCGAACCCGATCTCCACACCGTCGACGTCGGTAAGGATCATGAGCGCATCGGCCCCGAGGTCCCGGGCCAGGAGTGCGGCGCCACGGTCTTTGTCGATGACCGCCTCGACGCCCCGGAGATGTCCCTCCGCGTCCCGGACCACCGGGATGCCACCGCCCCCGGCGCAGATCACGATGGCGCACTCGTTCACCAGGAGTCGGATCACCTCGAGTTCGACGAGAGCCAAGGGTTCAGGGGATGCCACCACCCGGCGCCACTCCGCACCGTCCGGCCCGATCTTCCACCCGCGTGCCGATGCCAACCCCTTGGCGATCTCGTGTGTGTAGACGGGACCGACGAACTTGGTCGGGGCCAGGAACGCCGGGTCGTCAGCCGCCACCTCGGTCTGACACACGAGGCTCACCACGTGCCGCCCGGGCAGGGCGTTGCCGAGCGCCTGGAGGAAGAAATAGCCGATCATGCCCTGGGACTCGGCCCCCACGACGTCGAGAGGGTAGGGACCGGGCAGATCGGCATCGAGGGAGCTCTCGTTGACCAGGAGGCCNNACCTGGGGGCCGTTGCCGTGGGTGATGACCAGATCGTGGTCGTCGGCCATCTCCGTGAGGGCCGCGACGGCCACGGCGACGTGATCCTCCTGGATCCGGGCCAGGGGCGCCTCACCCCGTTCGAGCAGTGCGTTGCCACCGACGGCAACGACGATGCGCATCTCAGTCGCCGAGGCTGGCGACCATGGCCGCCTTGATGGTGTGGAGGCGGTTTTCGGCCTCGTCGAACACGACGGACGCCGGCGACTCGAACACCTCGTCGGTCACTTCCAGTGCGTCCAAGTGGTAGGTGTCGGCGAGGCGGCGACCGAGCACCGTCTCGGTGTTGTGGAGCGAGGGTAGGCAGTGCATGAACTTCACGTCGGGGTTTCCGGACTTGGCCATCGCGTCGGCGTTCACCTGGTAGGGCAGGAGCTTCTTGATCCGGGGACCCCAGTCGGCGACCGGCTCGCCCATCGACACCCAGACGTCGGTGTAGAGGAAGTCGGCGCCCTCCACACCCCCGAGGACGTCGGACCCGATGTGGATGCGGGCCCCGGACTCGGCGGCCAGCCCCCGGGCGATGGCCTGGACGTCGGCCGACGGCCACAGATCCTCGGGGGCGGCGATGCGTACGTCCATGCCCAGCAGGGCCCCGGTGACGAGTAGGGAGTTGGCCGTGTTGTTCCGGGCGTCGCCCAGGTAGCAGTAGCCGACCCGATCGAGCGGCTTGTCCGAATGGTCGCGCATGGTGAGGATGTCGGCCAGCATCTGGGTCGGGTGCCATTCGTCGGTCAGGCCGTTCCACACGGGTACGCCGGCGAACCGCGCCAACGTCTCGACCGACTCCTGGGCGAAGCCACGGAACTCGATGCCGTCGTACACGCGCCCGAGGACGCGAGCCGTGTCCTTGATCGACTCGCCCTCGCCGATGTGGGACCCGTCCGGCCCGAAGTAGGTGACGTTCGCCCCCTGGTCGTACGCGCCCACCTCGAATGCGGCACGGGTCCGGGTCGAGGCCTTCTCGAAGATGAGGGCGATGTTCCGGCCGACCATGCGTTGGCGCTCGGTTCCTGACCGCTTCTCGTCACGGAGTACGGCGGCCAGATCGACGAGCGACAGGAACTCGGCCGCGGTGAGGTCGGTGACCGACAGGAGACTGCGGCCGCGGAGAGAGCCTGCGTCGACCGCTTGGGCGGAGATCGTCACCGTCATGCCGAATCCCGCACGATCGGGCAGGTCATGCACCGGGGTCCCCCCCGGCCTCGGCCGAGCTCGCTGCCACCGATGTCAATGACCTCGATGCCGTGCTTGCGAAGCATCGTGTTCGTAGCCACGTTGCGCTCGTAGCCCATGACCACCCCCGGCGCCACGGCCAGGTAGTTGGTGCCATCGTCCCACTGCTCGCGTTCGGCGGCCCGGATGTCCTCGTCGGTCGTCAGCACGGTGATCGCCTCGACCTCGAGGACCTCGGCCAGGGTGTCCCACAGACTGTGGTTGCGTGAGACCGAGAATCCGTCCGGATCGTCGCTGGCCGTCAGCGTCCAGCTCCGCAGGTGGCGGTCGAAGTAGGGGTAGAGGACGAACGTGGCTACGTCGACCATGGACATCACGGTGTCGAGGTGCATGAAGGCATGACTGTGCGGAAGCTCGATGGCAACGACCGTGGTCGCCTGGTGGTTCGCGAACAGGGCCCGGGCCACCGACTCGACGGCCATCGGACTCGTCCGCTCGCCCATGCCGATCAGGACGGCACCGTGTCCGATGACATGGACGTCACCGCCCTCGATGTGCGCCGGTTGGTAGTCGTGGTCGTTGCCGCCGTAATAGGTGATGAACTCGGCCCCGGTGAACAATGGGTGGTGCTGGTAGATGGCCCGGGTGTGGAGTGACTCCCGTCGACGGGCCGGCATGGACATCGGGTTGATCGTGACGCCCCCATAGATCCAGCACGAGTTGTCCCGCTGGAACAGGTGGTTGGGAAGCGGCGACAGGATGAAGTCGTCGGCGGCCAGCATGTTCCACTTGAGGCTGTGGGCCCGCATCGGGTGCAGGTCGGCCTTCAGGATCCCACCGATGAGGAACTGCGAGAGCTCCGTCCCGTCCAGGTCCTCGAGCAGGCGCCGTACCGGGCCGACCAGCGATGGGCCGAGGTTCTCGGCCGTGCACATCCGGTCGAGCACGAACGCCCGCCCGTCCGGGAGCTCGAGGGTCTCGGCCAACAATCGGCCGTAGTAGTGGACAAGGACACCCTTATCGCGCAGGGCCTCAGCGAAGCCGTCGTGCTCCTCCTTGGCCTTCGACGCCCACATCACGTCGTCGAAGAGGAGGCCTTCGATGTTGTCGGGAGTGAGCCGGGACAGCTCGAGCCCGGGTCGGTGGACGATGGCCTGGCGGAGCTGGCCGATCTCGGACCCTACGGAGAACGTCATGGAATGTGTCCAATCGATGGAAGGGATGGAACGGGGGTCTGTCCGGGGTCACGGGGCGGACCGTGGGTCAGGTGGTCAGGGAGATCATGAGGTCGGTACAGCCTCGACGGCCGCGTCGACGCTCACGTCATCGGGCAGGTCCACGGGCTCGGTGGCCTCACCCAGGCGCTGGCGACGGGCGTTGAGGAAGGCGTAGAGGATCAGCCCGGCCAGGATGACCACCAGGGCCTGGTAGACGACCTGGTAGCCCGAGGCGAAGGTCACCCACATGGAGAACAGGACACTTGCCCCGGCGACGCAAAGGTCGCGGGCCAACTGCCAACCCTGCACCTTGCGGCGACGGGACACCAGGAAGGTGAGCTGGGCGATGGCCGACATGAAGTAGGGAATCGCCACCGTCACCACGGTCAGATCCACCAGGTAGGTGAAGACGGTGAGCCCGGCACTGGTGTTGTAGCGCCACAGCAT
>PMFY01000421.1 GCA_003157945.1 Acidimicrobiaceae bacterium
GGCGCGGATGACTGGCTGAGCAAGCCGTGCCACCCCGAGGAGCTCATGGCGCGTGTCGAGGCCGTGACGATGTGCCGCAAGCGTCAGGCGACGAGGAGCCTCGATCCCGTGATCTTCGGAGAGGTGCAGGTCCGTCCCGACCAGTTCCAGGCGTTTGTCAACGGGCTCAGCCTGCGGCTGACTCGCCGCGAGTACCAGCTGATCGAGCTCCTCGCGCGCTCGGACGGCGAGATCCTCACGCGGGAGCGGATCTACGAGTGCCTGTGGGGCTATGAGATGGTCCGCAACGACCGTTCCGTGGACGTCTTCGTCCACAAGCTCCGGCGCAAGCTCGAACGCGCGTCCCCGGAATGGAGCTACATCCAGACGCACTTCGGCGTCGGCTACCAGCTCGATCCGAAGCAGGTCTCGGACGGCGAGAGCGCCACGCTCGACTCACGCGAGCTGATCGCCGCCTGAGCGGCCTATTCGAACGTCGAGGCGGGAGCGGTGACCTGTAGCTGCGCGCCCTTCGGGCTGCCCGAGAAATACAGCTGGAAGCGGGTCGGTACGCCCGCCGGCACCTGCTGGATGACTGCCCTTCCGGCGGCGACGATCTTCCCCGCGCGTAGCGCGAGCGCGTCAACCAGCAGTTCCTGCTGCTCGATGGTCGAGTGGTTGACTATGTTCCCTTCCGCGCCCGTGCTGGTGGCGGATTCTTCGAAGACATGGGCCTGCTCGACTGTCATGAGCGGGATCGGGCCGGTGACGGCCGTGCCTTCCCCGACCTTCGCGCTGGCGGTCGCCGGCGTGCCGGACGCCGCGACCTGGTCGTACACCCAGACGCCCTGTCCGTGTGCGGGGATCAGCGGGACCGAGACGAGGGACTGCGAGAGCCCGGGCGCGGAGTTCGTGTAGACGACCGCGCCCTGGGCGTCGCTCACCGCGAGGGCGATCGGGACATCCCTGATGGCCGTCGCCGATGTGTTCGCCAGCGTCACCACCACCGCTGTGCCTTCCGCGCCCTTGATCAGCGTGGTCGAGAGAACGTGCACGCGCGTGCTGAGGTGGATGATCGAGAGCCCGTGATGGGCGGGGTTGCCTCCGATGGCCTTTTCGTGCGCGAGCGCCGCCTTTTCAAGCTGGGCGCTCTTCTGCTGTGTGCTCTCGCATCCGCTGAGGGCGAGCGCGAGCAGCGCCAGCGCCGCGATCCTCACCCGAAGGCTCCGCTGATGTACTCGCGCGTGCGCTCCATCGCGGGACGGTCGAAGACCTGCTCGCTCGGTCCGTACTCGACGAGTTCGCCGAGGTGCATGAAGGCGACGTGGTCCGCGACGCGGAACGCCTGCTGGAGGTTGTGGGTGACGATCACGATCNNCCGGACAGTCTGAGCGCCGAGCGGTCGATATCACCGGAGACCTCCTCATAGAGGCCGGCGCGGCTCAGGGCATCGACCACGGCCTCTTCGATCATCGGAGAGCGCCGCCGGCGCCTTCCCGCGCCCGTCCGCTCGGCGAGCGCGTAGGCGACGTTGTCGAAGATGCTCATCGGGAAGGGGTTCGGCTGCTGGAAGACCATCGTCACGCGACGGCGCAGCTCGTTGACCTCGAGCCCGTGGATGTCGGCACCGTCCAGCGTGATGTCGCCGACCCGGCCCGCGCCGGTGGTCACGTCGATCTCGGCGGCCAGCGCCCGCAGGAGGGTCGTCTTGCCCGAATTGACCGCACCGGACACGACGATGTTCTTCCGGGCCCGCACCGCCGCCGCCAGCAGCGATCGGAGGTCAGGGCCCATCGCCCCCATGGAGCACAGGTCGTCGAGGGACAGGTCGGCGAACCGGTGGCGACGGATCGAGATCGTCGGCCGCGCCGACACCGCCATGACCGCCGAGAGCCGGGCGCCGCCGGGCAGCTGCAGATCGAGCTCGGGCCGCGCCGTGTCGAACCGGCGCTCGGTCAGACCGAAACGGCCGGCAGCGGAGCGGAGCAGGTCGACCAGCTCCTCGTCGGAGTCGGCCACGGGGGCCATGGACCGCTTGGACCCGTCGGCGAACGTGGCCCAGACCTGGTCACACCCGTTGATGTCGATGTTCTCGATGCCGTCGTCATCCACCAGTGCCTGGAGTCGGCCCAGACCGAAGAGTGCGTCGAGGACCGCCTGCGCCAGCTCCTGCTCCTCCACCGCCGAGACGGGCCTGCCGGAAGCGGGGACGTGGGTGCCGGCCAGGGAGTCGAGGTGGAGGAAGGCCCGCTGACGCGCGAACTCCCGCCGATCCTCGGCGTCCAGGTCCGATACCCCGTCTCCGGCGAGGTCCTCGGCCACGCGACGACGGATGGTGCTGGTCAACGTCTCGGTCACCGGGACGCCTCCTCCGTCGGCCGGCCGATGCCGACGTCGTCCGGCGCGCCGGCCGGGCCCGACGCGGGTCGCCCCCGGCCGTCGTCCGGGCCGTGTCCGGACGGTGCGGCGGGCACGGGTAGTTCCGCCGTGGCCCGATCGGCCAACCGGTCCGCGACGCGGCGGACCGCCGCCAGGAGGGCCGAGCGTTCGAGGCGCCGGCCCGCACCCGAGGCGCCACTCGCCACGGCCGCCGACTGCGGATCGAAGGGGACGTCACCGAGCGCCGGGATCCCCGTGAACCCGCCGACCTCCGTGCTGTCACGGGCGCCCGACCCGATGACGACGACGCCGAGGCGTCCGCCGGTGGCCTCGGTCAGCCGGGCCGACCGGGCACGGGCGTGGAGCGCGGCGGCGGCGTCGCCGCTCACCACGAGGATCGAGATGTCACAACGTCCGAGCCAGTCCTCCTGGGTTCCACCGTCAGCGGTCCGTCGGCCCAGGTCCACCACCGCCAGTCCGTCCGCCGACTCTCGTTCGACGACGTCCGCGGCCTCGCAGGTGAGGTCCGCCTGATCGCCGGAGGACCCGGACACGAGGACGGGAAGCCCACCCGGCAGGTACTGCAGGTGCGGTGCCATCGGGGTGGCGCGGCCACTCCGGCGGACGGCGGACGAGAGGGACGACCACCCGAGGGCGGAAGAGAGCCCGAATCGACCGGCGAGGTCGCCCCCCGCCGGGTCGGCCTCCACCACGACGAGCGACCCTGCCTCCGGCCACGTCGCGGCCAGGAGGCACGAGAACGTCGTGACGCCGGGCGCGCCCTTGAGCGAGAGCACACCGACGAGCGTCATCGCCCAACCCCAGTCGGGGCCGTGGTCGTGGCGGTGATGCCGGCCGGGTTGCGGGCGGCCGAACTCGACGGTGCACTCGCGGGGAGCAGCACCAGGCCCACCTGATCGGCGGACGAAGCGGTGGCGACGACGGGAGCCACGACGGACGCCACCTCGACCGACACCAGGAGCGCATACGTCCCACCCGATGCCGGATCGGGGGAGGTCACCGAGACCACCGTCGCCACCGGCACCAGGACGCCGGTGCCCGTCCCGACGAGTGCGGAGTCCGAGGCGGTGGCCGAGGTCGTCGACGTCCCGGCGGACGGAGCCGACGCGGGTGCGGACAGCGGCGATCCGGGAATTCCCGTCTGGACGACGAGCACCTGCTCCCCGGGAGTCAGGCCGCCGGCGGGGAATTGCCCGTCCTTCAGCGCCACACCGACGACGGCATCACCTGCGGCGACGGCGGGCGCGGAGGCGAGATCACCGGCGGTCAGGAGCGAACCCGCCGGGACGGCAGCTGCGGCCCGCTTGCCCTCGATGACCGAGGCCTCCGCGACAGGGATGTACCCGACACCCGCGGACACCGACACGTCCGCCTGCCCGAGGTCGGAGGCGGTGATCGGCTGCCCCTGGACCAGTGACCGGTCGACCACGACGGCC
>PMFY01000362.1:0-199 GCA_003157945.1 Acidimicrobiaceae bacterium
ACGAACTGGCCGAGCCGTTCGCCATCAGCCTGCAGGCGGTGTCCAGGCACCTGAAGGTGCTCGAGGGGGCCGGTCTGATTTCGCGGGGGAGGGATGCGCAGTACCGACCCTGTCATTTCGAACCGGCACCCCTCGAGGCGGCGACCGCCTGGATCGTCCGGAACCGGCAGATCTGGACGGATCGGTTCGACCAGCTCGA
>PMFY01000362.1:233-10600 GCA_003157945.1 Acidimicrobiaceae bacterium
AGGTGGTCTTCGAGTGCATGACCACGCCCGCCCACCTGACCCACTTCTGGGGACCGACCGGTGTCAGTACGCCGCTCGCCAACATCACCGTCGAGCCCCGTCCCGGGGGACGATTCGAGACCGTGATGGTCAACGACGAGACGGGGGAGGAGTACCCGATGCGCGGGGTGTTCGTGGACTTCGACCCGCCCCGCACGCTCTCCTTCACCGAGGCCGACGTCGCCGGTGGGATGACGACGTCGATCACGTTCAACGACCTCGGCGACGGCCGGACCGAGACGGTCACCCATCAGACCAATGTCCCGCTGATGCTGATGTCCGCCGAGGCGCAGGCCGGACTGGAGACCAGTTTCGTCAAGATGGACGCCTATCTGGCCAGCCTGTAGGCGGTCGCATCCGCCGGGCTCGACCCACCGTCCGGGTCGAGCCGCCCCGGGATCCGGGGCCGGGTACTTCGGCCCTTGTGTGCCGGGCACGCCCGGACGTACGGTGGGAACAGCCCCGATCGCAAGGAATTACGGGGCGCAGTGACGAGAAATGGCAAACCCGCCGTGAGGCGGGGACGCAAAACCACGGGACTCTCCGAGTCAGCCGGGCTGCCGAATCATCTGTGCTGAAGCCTGCACGACGACCAGCCGGCCCAGCCTCTCGGAGTTGGAGGGGCAATGGGCTACGGGCAGGAGTCGCGCACCAGCGGAGGACCCGACGGGCGGCCGGCCGGTCGCCGGACGGCCGCCACGATCGCCGCCGGAGCGCTGATCGTGTGCAGCACGATCAGCGGGGCCGTGGTGGCCAGGTCGATCGGTGGGTCGCCGTCGGCCCATCCGGGGCGGGCGACGGTGGACGCGGTCGTGATGGCGAAGAAGACCGGTACGCCGACCGCGTCGGCACCGGCTCCGGGACCCACGACGAGTTCGACCACGACGACCACGGCTCCGGTCGCGACCACGACCACCGTGCCGGCCGGGGGAGGCGGGCCGGCCACGACGTCGACCACGGCACCGACCACGTCGACCACGACGACCACGACCACGACGCAGCCGGGCCGTCCGGGGCGCGGCGCTGCGACCGGACCCACGTCGCCACCTCCCGCATCGACGACCACCACGACCGTGCCCGTCCCGAAGGGTGGACGTCCGGTGGGCCAGCCGACTCCCACGACGACGACCACGACATCCACGACCGTGCCCACGCTCCCGGTCATCGCCACCGATTGCAGCACGGACGTGTCCGCCGTGCTCAACGCCTACCTGGCCGCCCTACCGGATGGCTCGGTCTTCACGTCGCCGGCCTCGGCCTGCTACCTGGTCGACGAGGGCATCAACATCAGGCATCCCCTGACCATCGTGGGCGGCCGGTTCGAGGACGACTCGGACACGGTGCCGGCACGTATCCCGGGTCGCGAAGCACCCAGCCTCCACCCCATCATCCTGATCAAGGAGACGTCGGACGTCACCATCGACGGCGTCGATCTGGTGGGCGCGAACCCCACCGGGAAGTACCATCCCGCGCTCGTCGGCCAGTCCGGTGTGGACATCCGGTCCTCGTCGGACGTGACCGTCCGGGACGTCACCACCCTCGACACCTTCGGTGACGGCATGACGGTCTTCGTCGCCTCCGGAAAAGGCAAGGACAGGAACATCACGGTCGACGGACTGACCATCACCCGGGCCGGCCGTCAGGGGATCACCCCGGCCTTCGTGTCCGGTGCCACGTTCTCCCACGTCGACATCGTGTCGGCCGCCGACAGCGCCTGGGACTTCGAGAGCGACCTCCCCTCGATGGGGACCGGCGACATCACGATCAGCGACTCGACCTGGAGGGGTCGGGTCAACCTGATCGAGCCGCTCACCGGACCGCTCACCTTCGACCACGATCAGGGCTCGGGCAGCCTGCTCCTCGACGACGGCACGGATCAGCCCATCATCGTGAGCGACAGCACACTGCTGCTGCCGGCCAACGACTGGGGGGACCCCTCGGCCGGGATCGTCCTGCACGCCGGCACGGCGACGTTCTCCCACGACGTCCTCGGTCGTGAGCCCAGCAAGAAGCCGCCGACGGGTCCGGCGTGGCACGCGGCCGGCACCTCGCACCTGACGTTCATCGACACCTCGGTCGCGGCACCACTCGGAACGTCGAGCGGGAGCGCGGTGGTGACCATCACGGGGTGAACCGGCGGTGCGGATCGGCCCGGGCCCCGTCCGGGCCGGGCGGGTCGCCGTGGGCGCTCCGGTACCTACCAGGGCACCGTCCGGCCGAGGTAGTCGAGGAACTGCAGGCCGGCCCGACCCCGTTGGGCGTCGACGGTCGTGACGAGCTCCGGGATGCTCTCGTCGATGCTCAGGCGGGCGTGAGGTCCACCGAGGGCGGTCCGGACCCAGCCGGGGGCCAGGAGCAGGAGGGTCCGACCGCTGTCACGGTGGCGGGCGGCGTAGCTGCGCATGAGCTGGTTGAGGGCGGACTTGCTGGCCCGGTAGATCTCGAAGCCGCCCCGTTCGTTGTTGGCGATGCTCCCCTGTCCCGAGGACATGATGGCGATCGTCCCGTGCGGGTCGACGAGGTGGCCGAGAGTCTCGACCACCCGCAGGGGGCTCAACGCATTGGTGACCATGAGTCGGGTGAACTCCTCGGTGCTGACGTCCTCGACGGTCTCCTTCGGGCCGTTGGCGACACCCGCGTTGACGAAGAGCAGATCGAACCTCCGGGCGCCGAGCCGGTCGCGGAGCGCACGCACCTGGTCGGGCGAGTCGATGTCGACGTGCTCGATGTCCAACCGGCCACCCGCGGCGTCGTGCAGGTCGTGCAACGGGGTGCGGGCGGTACCGCGGACCGTCGCCACCACGGCGGACCCCCGGTCGAGGTACTCCGAGACGATCGCCAGGCCGAGGCCACGCGACGCGCCGATCACGAGAACGGTGGCATGGGCCGGGGTCGGGGTCATGACCCCGACCCGCGCGGGTGCCCCGGGGGATCGTCGTCGGCGCCGCCGGCTCCGCCCGTGAGGTCCGGACCGGCGGGGACGTGGGAGCGGGCCTCGAGCACCAGCTGGCCCCGGGGGTCGAAGGCGGCGCTCACCTCGCCGGCCAGGAGCCGCCGGATGGGGCCGCCGGCGAGGTCGCTGCGCCAGCCGTGGTCGAGGCGACTGGGCTCACCGACGACCAGGAGGGCGATGTCGGACCGGGTGGCGAGGAGCCCCTGGTCGAAGTCCAGCTGCTCGGCGATCTGGCGGACGAGCCCGGCACACACGGCCACGGCGACCGGGGAGGCCTTCGACTCGGCGGCGTCGGGCGGGAGGTGCAGGTCGTCCGCAGCCAGCGCTCGTCCCCGTTCGACCGCCTCCAGGATCTCGGCGGCACCGCCCCGGGCCAGGCTCCGCTCGTCGACGCCGCGCAGCTTCGCCAGCTCCTGGCGGTTGCGGGGTGGGCGCTGGGCGATGGTGAGGACCGCCAGGTCGGACAGCACCGACCGGCGGGGCCGGTCGACCTCGGCCGCTCGACGCTCCCGCCAGGCCGTCACCTCCTGGGCCACGCCGCGGGCGCGGCCGGTCAGCCGACGCACGTCCCCCACCTTCCACCAGGCCTCCTCCGGCAGGACGCTGCGTCGCTGGCCCGGGAGGACCTGCTGGCACTCCTCGAGGGCCCAGTCGAGCCGACCCCGCTGGCGGAGCCGCTCGACCATGGCGGCCCGCAGCGCCAGCAGGTGCTCGACGTCACCCGCGGCGTAGGCCAGTTGGCTGGCGGGCAACGGTCGCTGGAGCCAGTCGGAGAGCTGGTCGGCCTTGGGCAGGCTGATTCCGAGGACCAGGTCGACCAGTCGCCCCAGTGAGGGCGACGAGATGCCGAGGAACCCGGCGGCGACCTGGGTGTCGAAGACCCGTTCGGGTGCCGCGCCGCACGCTCTGCGGAGGATGTCGAGGTCCTGTCCGGCTGCGTGGGCCACGGCGGTCCCCGGACCTTCGAAGAGGCGCCGGAGGGGTGCCGGGTCGACGGCGAGAGGGTCCACCAGTGCGACCTCGTCCTGCCAGGCGAACTGGATCAGGGCCAGGGCCGGCCAGTACGTCCGCTCGGTGTGGAACTCGGTGTCGATGGCGTAGAACTGCTCGCCGGACAGTTCGTCGCAGAGCGCGTCGAGCCGTTCGGCGTCCATGATGAGGGTGGGTGCATCGTCGGGTGGGGACACTGGTGCGAACGTACCCCAGCGGGTGGGCCGGACGTGACGGTGGCCCGCCGGGTCCGTCCGCTCAGGTCGACCAGGGCCAGCTGGCCCGGGTGCTCCCCGGCGTGTCGCGCATGGTCATGAAGGTCAGGTCGTCGGCCAGGAAGCAGATCCTGCGGGCGGCGTCCGTCAGCTCGTCGCCGGTCATCGAGGCCAGCGTCTCGCTCAGGGCGACCTGCTCTCCGTCCGACCCCGGCTCGACGCCACCGGTCAGCTGGGCGTGGAGCGCGACGATGCGCGTGGCGAACGGTCCGGGAAGCTGATCGACGAACCGCAGGGCGTCGATGGTCCCGCTGCCGTAGGCCACGAAGAGCCGGTCGCGGAGGGGTCCGTCGGTGGTGGCCAGGCGGAGCGATGCGGCCACGAAGAGAGTGGTCGCGATCTCCAAGGTCAACTCCCCCGGGGCCCGCGGCGGCTCATTCACCGGCATCTGCCTGCATGCAACGATGGTTGCATGTACACGGGTGTGTAAACAGGGACTTTCCTCACATTCGGCCGCGCCGGACCGAGATGTTGTCGACGGGGATGACCGCGACTGCGGATCGCAGGAGTCGAGGAGTCGAGGAGTCGAGGAGTCAACCGGGCGGTGCCCGACCGGGCCGCCGTCCGGTGGTCAGCTCACTCGGAGCCGAGCGCGGGCACGCCGGCGGCCTCGAACTTGGCGATCTCCTTCTTGATGCGCCGGACCATCTCGTAGCTGAAGCTCCACAGCTCGCAGATCTCACTGTCCGAGGCGCCTTCGGCGATCGCCACGCGGACGAGGTGCAGACGCAGGCGGTGCCTGGCGTTCTCGTACAGGCGGATGGCCGTGGACAGCGCCGGCCGCACCTCGGACGAGTGGTTCACCCGCATGGTGTCGGTGAAGGACTGGCCGGACGCGATGGCATCGAGGACCTCGCGGGTGAAGTCGCAGTTCCGCTCGAGCTCCTCGATGAGCACCCGCGCGGCCGCGGCATGTTCCTGGGCCGCCGCCGACACCGAGGTCACCAGATCCTCGGCCGGCGTGAACTCGTCTCGGGTGGGCACCGTGAACCTCGCTGTGGTGACGTGCCCGTCGAGTCCGTACCCGGCCTCTCGGGGCGCAGATCCTTGCCTCCCGAGCATTCCACGTCAGCACCCCGCGTGCCGGAGATACCACCCCCCGTCGTTGTTCGCACCGTCGGATCCGCCCGATCAGGCGGACAGATCAGCTCTGAACCGCCCAGTAGCGCTGATACTCGGCGGAGCAGTAGTTGACGAATCGCTTCAACTGACGGCCATCGAACGAGAACTGGTGCACGCCGGTCCAGGCCAACCGGTCGCCGTCGACGGATCCAGATTCCCGGGTGAGGACGACCCCGTAGTCGTCGTTGGCGATGATGTCGATCACCTCGACACTCAGCGCTCCCTGATAGACGTCCATCATCTTCCCAAAGAACCGCGGCACCTCGCCCTTGCCGCGGTAGGTGCCGGCGAGTGGTCCCAGGGTGGAGTCGACCCACTCGACGTCGTCGCTGAGGAGATCCAGGAGTGGGTGGAGGTCACCTCGGGTGAAGGCCTCGTACGAGTCTCGGAGTACTTCGGCGTTGGTGCGGGCGGGCATGTTGCTCTCCTCTCGAAGAGGCCACGCGTCTCGCGGCCCTGCATCCACGACGAACGGGGGTCAACAGAAACGACACCCGGCGATGAGATTTCAGCCCGGATCGATCGTCCGGCTCCCGGGGTGCAGGCCAGGTCGACGGCGACCCGCCACGGCGATCCTCCGGGCTCGAGCGAGGAGTGGGGTACGGGCCGCACCACCGTCAGAGGGCGGTCGAAGGCGGCTCGGGAAACTCCACGACCATTTCGCCGCGGTAAGGCGTGGCCCTCCACTGTCCTCGGTAGGCCCGGAGCCGATCGTGAATCCGTTGGGCAAGATCGATCGTTGCGACCGTAGGGGCGACTGCCGTCAAGGCAGTGAGCACCTCCGGCACGCCACCACCGGTACGCATGAGCGCCTGCATCGGTCCGCTGATCGTCTCGGCGAGGAACATGTCTTCACCGTCCAAGCCGCCACCATCAAGACTCCCGCCCGCAGCCACGCAGCCCCAAACGCCGTGCGCGAGCCCGAGCTCCGTCTCGACCGCCAGGTGCGAGAGGTCATGACGCAGGAAGCTGCGTGAGTCGAGCTCGACGAGTTCCGTCGTTCCGTTCACTCGTTCGACGCGGACCGAATGGCGCTCATGGGTGAGCTTCGTGAACACCACCCGCACCCGGGAAACGCTAGTGGAGACAGGCCGTGCGGGAACCGCCTGACCCCGACGCGTAGGCCGGCACCTGCTCAGATTCGATCGGTGTCCGAGAGCTCATTCGCGCGGCCGGCGGGTGACTGCCCGCTGGGGCGGCGGTCGTCGACCCGACCGCGATCGTCCAAAGGCGGTGTGGGCGTTCCGACGGCGCGTTCCGGGTGCTGTCCCGTCAGTCGGACGTCGCGACACCGGAACCGGCCAGGAGCTCGGCCGCGGTGTCGACGGCGTTGACCAGCTCGTCGAGGTGGATGACGACGCCCGCCCGCTCCGGTCGGCCCGCGCAGGCGTCCTCGACGCGGTGGTACAACGTCCGCAGCGGGGGCAGCCCACCGATGTCCCGGCCCGAGCCCAGTGCATCCGAGATCCGGAGCAGTGCGGCATCGACGGCGGAGGCGAGCTCGGCGCCACCCGGCAGCGGCGCGTCCCCCGGCGGCTCGGTCCGCAGGCCGTGGACGGCCCGGGTCACGCGGCGCAACGCGGCGAGGAGGCCCGGACCGAGGTCGGCGTCGACCTGCTTCGACGGGGGCTCGGCGAGGGACCGGGCCACCGCGGCCTGCGCGTCCGTGTAGGCCAGTCGGGTGTCGCGGGCCAGGTCCCGGAGGCCGGGGACCGAATCTCCGGGCCGGGCGGGCTCGGAACTCGACCCGTCAACCCCGTCAACCCCGTCGACTCCGGCGAAGCCGGCCAGGACGGCTGTCGCGTAGGCCCGCTGACACGACACGAGGCGGGCCAGGAGCTGGCTGACCTGGGCCCGGGACCAGGTCGGCCACAGCACGTAGGCCACCAGGGCGGCCGTGCCCCCGACGACGGTGTCGAGCAGCCGGTCCCCGGCGATGCCCAGCGTGTCGGCCTGTCCCACGCTGGCCAGGAGGAGCACGAGGCCGGTCAGGAAGGACACGCCGACCGCGTAGTTCGACTGCACGAAGGTGAAGGCACCCCAGGCGGCGACGGCCACCAGCACCGTGGTGGCGCCCGGCCCCGGGTGGAGCCCGGCCAGCACCGCGCCGATGGCGCCCACACCGACCACCGAGCCGACCACGCGCGCCACGCCGCGGGTCATCGTCGCCGCGAAGTCGGGCCGGAGCACCACGGCGGCGCTGAGCGGGATCCAGTACGAGCGTCCGAGACCCAGGTGCTGTCCGACCAGGGCCAGCAGCGGCACCACCACGGCCAGCCGCAACGCGTGCCGGAAGGCGGGGGACGCCGGGGTGAGGTGCTCCGACAGGACCCCGGTGACGGCCCGGAGGGAGGCCACCGGGTGCACCCGGTGCAGGCCGCGGGGGCGCATGCGGGCCACGCTCGGGACGACGGGACCCACCGACCGGTCGGTGGCGGGTCCCACCAGCCGGACCGCGGCCCGGAGCTGGCCGCGCAGGGACAGGAAGTGGCCCACCACGGCGGCAGAGGCGGCGTCAGGACCGTGGCCGGTGGGCTCTCCGGCGACGGCCGCCGCCAGGGCGCCGCTGGCGGCACGGATCCCGGCGATGGGCAGCGCCTCCGGGTCCGCCGGTCCGGCGACTCCCCGGGGCGCCACCAGTGCGTCGGCCAGGCCACGCAGGAGGCGGTCCACCAGATGGCGCAGCTCGTCGACGGTGTCCCGGGTCGACGGGTCCTCCGGTAGTCGTCGCGTCAGCCCCTCGATGGTGACCAGTTCGAGGCGGATGCGGCGGGCCTCGTCCACCATGCCCCGCAGCGCCTCGGCGTCGCGGCGGACGACCAGGGCCGCCGGCCGCAGCGTCAGTGTGGCCGCGTCGATGGCGCGGGCGGTGGCGGCGCTCCATGCGCCGGTGCGGTCGCCGTACCCGGAGGCGAGGGAGCGGAAGACCTCGGCGGTGGCCCGCCGCTGGGGTCGCAGGCCGATCGGTATCCGGACCGCGACCTGGACCCCGGTCTGGGCCAGTCCGCCGACCAGGACGAGGAGGCCCATGGCGATCGACTCGGTCACCGACCGGGGGGCGCGTCCGAAGACGATCAGCGCCATGACGCCGTGGACGCCGATCACCGACCGCCCGGGCCCGAGAGCCACCATCAGCCCGCCGGCGAAGCACCAGACCACGAGCGTGCCGACGTGCAGCCAGAGCGAGCCGGCGGTGAGTCCCGCCACGATGGCGGACACGGACAGGCCGACGGCGTCGGCGGCCATGGCCGAGGGCGCGAGGCGCGGGCCGTTCAGGCGCGCCGCCAGGCCGACGAAGAGTGCACCGAGCGCGAGGCTCGAGGTGGCACCGGGCGTCCAGAGGGCGACGCCCAGGCCGTAGAAGAGGGCGACCGGGACGGCGGTGACGGCACCGGCGACCGGGGCGATGAGCGAGCGGTCGATGCGCACGGTGTCCCGGACCGTCCGGCGGACGATGCTGGGCGGGAGCGGGGCCGACATGCCGTTCCAGTGTCGCACGGGCCCGACCCGTGTCGGATCCCGGGCACCGGGACCTCCTGCGCTGTACGTTCTCCGACAGGACGGTCCGACGGTCGGTTCGCCGGTCCGGGGGCGGGAGCCCGGCACGCGGTCCGGGCCCGATGGTGGGAGGCAGGATGGGGGAGTGGACCAGGTCGTCGGGACGGCCGGTGCGGGCGCGTGCGACCCTGGCGGCCGCGTGCGTGGTGCTGGTGGCCTCCGTGCTCGCCGGATGCTCGTCGACGGACACCAGCGGTTCCGGCGCGTCCGGCTCGGGAGAGCCGGCGATCCCCTCGTCGGCATTCTCGGACCACACCGGGGTGACCCCGTCGTCGGTGACGATCGCCAACGTGTCGACGCTGGTCGCCGGGCTCTTCAAGGGGGCCGCCGTCGGCACCGACGCCTACGCCGCCTACGTGAACGCCCAGGGTGGGGTCAACGGTCGCAAGCTCGTCGTCCAGTCCACCGACGACGCGTTCCAGGGGGCCACCAACAAGCAGCTCACCACCGCCGCGCTGGGGCAGGCGTTCGCCCTGGTGGGCGGCGTCAGTCTGGAGGACAGCTTCGGGGGCACGGTGCTCGAGGCGAATCCACAGTTCCCCAACGTCTCGGAGTCCCTCGATCCGAAGACCGAGGCGCTGCCCAACACGTTCAGCGCCATCCCGGCCGGCAAGGGCTGGCCGCTCGGGCCGCTCGAGTACTTCAAGGCGGCGTTCCCCGGCCAGATCGAGCACACCGCCACGATCATCGCCGACCTGCCGTCGACCGAGACGGCCTGGAGCCAGGAGAAGGCCACCATGGAGCACCTGGGTTACCACGTGCTCTACGACCCCGCCCTTCCGCCGAGCCAGACCGACTTCACCCAGCAGGTCNNGGAGCCGGAGAACTACGCCTCGTCGATCTTCAAGGACCTGGGCCAGCAGGACTTCCACCCGACCGTCGTACTGGGCGCGCCGGCCTACAACGAGACCCTCGTCGCCAATTCGGGCGGCGCCCCGGCCGTGGACGGCGCCTACCTCGAGCAGTCGGCGTCGCTCTACCTGGGCGAGGACGCCGCCTCCATCCCCGCGGTGGGCACCTTCGACACCTGGGTCCACACCGTGGACCCCGGGTTCACCCCGGACTACTTCACCTTCCTCGGCTGGCTGTCGGCGGAGCTGTTCACCCAGGCCCTCCGCCAGGCCGGCACCGACCCCAGCCGCGGTTCGCTCCTGCAGGCGCTGCGCCACGTGACCAGCTTCTCGAGCGGCAAGCTGGCCCCCGTCACCAACCCGGCGGGCAAGGTCCCGACCGGATGCTTCCTGCTGGGCCGGATCACCGACGGCCGGTTCCAACGCCTCGACGACCCGCCGATCGACGGTCCGACGGACGGGTTCCGGTGCGACAAGCCCTACTACGTACCGCCGTCCTGATCCGGGGCGACCGGTCGTCCCCCGCCCCGGTAGGTTGAGTCCGAACGGCCCTGCCGACCGGGCCCCGAGCTAGGAGGC
>PMFY01000118.1 GCA_003157945.1 Acidimicrobiaceae bacterium
GGGTCCATCTCCTCGAGCAGCTGCGTGGTGCGCTCCTCGACGATTGTCGTGTCATCTGCCATGACACGACCCTACCGCCCACCGCACGGGCCGGTCAGGGCTGGAGCCGCTGGACCTGCCAGCCGTCCCCCGACGGTTCGTAGCGCACACGGTCGTGCAACCGGTGCCGGCCCTGCTGCCAGAATTCGAAGGCCCGCGGCGCGATCCGCCACCCGCCCCACCACGCCGGCCGGGGCACGTCGCGGTCGCCGAACTCGGCCGTCCACCGGTCGACGGCGGCGTCCAGCGCCGCCCGGTCGGCGATCGGCCGGCTCTGGTGCGAGGCGTAGGCGCCGATCCGGCTGCGCAGGTCGCGGGTGGCGTAGTACCCGTCGGACTCCTCCGCCGCCGTGCGGGTCACGGCACCCTCCACCCGCACCTGGCGGCCCAGGGGCTCCCAGTAGAAGAGGAGAGCGGCCTGCGGATTGGCCGCGAGGTCGTGGCTCTTGCGCCCGTCGTAGTTCGTGTAGAACACGAAGCCGTCGGCGCCCCACGACTTGAGGAGCACCATGCGCACCGAGGGGCGTCCGTCGGCGTCGGCGGTGGCGACGGCCATCGCCTCGGGTGCCTCGACCGCGGCCGCGGCCGCCTCGTACCACCGACCGAACTGGACCAGCGGGTCCGGGTCGACCGTGCGTTCGTCGAGCCCTCCGGCGGCGGGACCGGGTTCCGGCGGGGTCGCGTCCATGCCCCCGACCCTATCGACGCCGTCCGGGCCCGGGTGCCGGCCCGCCGCCCCGTCGGCGCGCGGGTCACCGGCGCTCGCTAGCGTCCGTTGCGTGTCCTCCCCCATCGACGTCGCCGCCGAGCGGGCCGCCACGCCGGGCTGCGCCACGGTGGCCCACCTCAACAACGCCGGGGCGGCCCTGGCGACCACGGCCACGCTCGACACCGTCATCGACCACCTCCGACTGGAGGCGGAGCTGGGTGGGTACGAGGCCGAGGCGGCGGTCCGCGACCGCATGGCCGGCGTCCGCGCCTCGGTGGCCACCCTGCTCGGGTGCGACCCCGACGAGGTGGCGGTGACGGGCTCCGACACGGAGGGCTGGACCAAGGCGCTCTGGGGCCTGCTCCTCGGTGGCGGCCTGCCGGCGGGCGGCCGGATCCTCGTCGACCGCATCGCCTACGACAGCCACTACCTGGGCCTGGTGCAGGCCTCGTCGGTGGCCGGCACCACCATCGAGGCGGTCCCCAGCACGGCGGACGGCACCCTCGACCTCGACGCGCTGGCGGCCGCCCTGGCCCCGGGCGGTGTGGTGCTGGCCAGCCTCACCCACGTGGGGACCCACCGTGGCCTGGTCAACCCGGTCGCCGAGGCGGTCCGGCTCTGTCGCACCGCCGGCGCCGTCACGTTCGTCGACGCGTGCCAGAGCGTGGGCCAGCTGCCCGTCGACGTGCGGACGATCGGCTGTGACGTGCTGACCGCCACCGGACGCAAGTGGCTGCGCGGGCCGCGGGGCACCGGATTCGTCTACGTCCGGTCCGGGTTCGTGGACCGGCTCCTCCCCATCGGCCTCGACGGCCGCTCGGCCACGTGGGACGGCGACGACCACTACCGGCTGGCGGACGGGGCCCAGCGGTTCGTGGTCTTCGAGTGCCCGGTGGCCGTGCGGCTCGGCCTCGGCACCGCCGTCGACCACGCCCTCCTCCTCGGCCTGGACGCCGTCGCCGAGCGCGTCGGATCACTGGCCGAGGAATTGCGGGGCGCCCTCGGGGCGCTCGACGGCGTGGCCGTCCACGACGGCGGCCGGGTCCGGTGCGGGATCGTCACCTTCACGGTGGCCGGACGCACCACCACGGAGGTGGCGGACGGGGCCCGGGCGGCCGGGGTCAACGTGTCGGTGTCCGACNNTACTACAACACCGTCGACGAGCTGGGCCGGCTCGTCGAGGTGGTCGCCGGCCTCGCGCCCCGGTAGGGGACCGGCCCCGGCGGACCGGTCCCCGGGGCGGGCGCCCGTCGGCCAGGACCGGGGGTTCCCCCGCTACTGTCGCCCGTGACGGTCGGCGAGCACCGGCCCGGACACCGGAGGGCAGCCATGGTCGACCTGCGAGCCGAAGGCGGGCGGGACCCCGCCGGGGTGCCGCGCCGTCCCGACAACCTCGTGGTGGTCCTGCTGGACAGCCTCAACCGGCACCTGCTGGGGGCCTACGGCGGCGACGAGTTCGCCACGCCGTCGATCGACGCCTTCGCCGGCTCGGCGCTCCGGTTCACCGGTCACCACGCCGGCTCGCTGCCGTGCATGCCCGCACGCCACGACATCCTGGTCGGCGCCCTCGACTTCCCGTGGCGACCGTGGGGGTCGATCGAGGTGTGGGAGGACGCCGTGACCCGGTCGCTGCGCAGCCGCGGCGTCACGACCATGCTCGTGTCGGACCACCCGCACCTGTTCGAGACGGGTGGGGAGAACTACCACACCGACTTCACCGCGTGGGCCTACGAGCGCGGCCACGAGAACGATCCGTGGCGCACGACCCCGGATCCGACGTGGATGGGGTCGCCGGCCCTGCCGGTCGAGCGCCCGTCGTACCACCACGCCTACGACGACTCCCGCACCTGGTTCCGCACCGAGGCGGACTTCCCCGGTCCGCGCACCATGCAGGCGGCCGCCGACTGGCTACGGACGTCGGCCCCGCGCCACGACCGCTTCTTCCTCATGGTCGACGAGTTCGACCCCCACGAGCCGTTCGACACCCCCGAGCCGTACGCCTCCCTCTACAACGGCGACGAGCCCGGCGCCGAGCGCGCCATCTGGCCGCCCTATCTCATCGACGCGCTGGCCGGCGGGCTGCTCGACCCGGACCGCGCCCGTCACCTGCGGAACAACTACGGGTCCAAGCTGACCATGATCGACCACTGGTTCGGGCGGCTGCTCGGGGCCATCGACGACGCCGGACTGGCGGCCACGACCGGTGTGGTCCTGTGCACCGACCACGGTCACTACCTGGGCGAGCACGACCTGTTCGGCAAGCCGGCCGCTCCCGTCTACAGCGAGCTGGGCCGGATCCCCCTGTTCGTGCGCTGGCCCGGCCGCCCACCCCGCGCGGTGGACGCCCTCACCACGTCGGTCGACCTCCACGCCACCATCGCCGACCTGTTCGGCGCGGAGGTCGGACACCCGACGCACGGCACGTCGCTGCTGCCGCTCATCGAGGGCACGGCGACGTCGGTGCGCGACCTCGCGCTGTTCGGTTACTGGGGTCGCCACGTCGGGGTCACCGACGGTCGGAGGCGCTACCTGCGCGGGTGCGGTGACGAGAACCTGCCCCTGTCGATGTGGTCGAACCGGTGGTCGACCATGCCGGTGCACCCGCTCCCCGAGCTGCGGCTGCCCCGTCCGGACGACCGGGCCGAGCTCCGCACCATGCCGGGCACCTCGGTACCGGTCATCGTGCAGCCGTTCGGGCCCGGCGACGCCCTCCCCTACTGGGCGCTCGGGCCGCCGCCGTCGGAGACGCTGCTGTTCGACACCTCGGTCGACCCGGGCGAGACGGAGAACCGGGCCGGCGGTCGTGACGAGGCGGAACTCGTCGACGGGCTCGCCACGGCCCTGCACGCCATCAGCGCGCCCGACGATCTCCTGGCGCGGATGGGCGTCGCCTGACGCGGCAGCCGCCCGGCCGCCCGGGCCGGGACGTCAGCCGCCGGACCTATCCGGCCGCCAGCCCGACCGCGGCCAGCTTGTCCCGCACGGAGCGGAGGCGGTCGCGGCGCTCCTTGAGGGCCAGGCGGTACGAGGGGTTGTCCGTGTCGGCGATCTCACTCGACAGGTCCCCCAGCGACCCGTCGAGCAGGTCGCGCAGTTCGGTCGCCTCCACGTCGTTCAGGGTGAGTTCCATCGGGACCATCTCCTCGGTCGTTCCGTCGCCCCACCCGGGGCACGGGTCCATCATCGGGCGACCCGCACGGGGCGGACAGGGCCGAAGGTCCCTTCACCGTCCGCGCCGCGGGCCCGACGGCCCACCCGCGGCGCCCGCGCCCGATTGACACCCCAGGTGCCGAACCGATAGACGGGTGCGATGATCCTCGAGGGAAAGACCGTACTGGTGACC
>PMFY01000462.1 GCA_003157945.1 Acidimicrobiaceae bacterium
CACGTCTGATCCACACGTCTGAGGCGAGCCCGAACTGGACATCCGTCCCCGCCGCATGGCACCTTCTTGTCGACGCCGATGAACGGTTCACGGCCCGGACGCCGACCGACGCACCACCCGCGAGCCAGGAGCACCCGGTGACCCAGCCCAGTTTCGTCCCCGTCATCGAGGCGGACCAGGTCCGACGCGCCTACCAGCTGCACGTCCCGTCGGTCTGGACCGCCTCGCGGCCGTCCGAGCTGCGCGGCACCCGCGCCCCGTCCGGCAGCTTCCTCGGCACGCCCGGCCCGGACCAGGGCTTCGCCCTGAAGCTGGCCCGTCGGTTCGAGGACCGGCTGGTGCTGGCACCGGGGGAGCACGCCGAGGACGCCCTGTCGGGTTGCACCGCCGTGGCCATGCGGCGGGCGGCCGCCTTCGGTCGGGCGCCGGTCATCCACGACCTCACGCTGGCGTTCACCCTGTGGGGCTTCCTGGAGGGCGCACCCGCCGACCTGGTCACGACCCGTGAGCCGCTGTTCCGGGCCGCGTCGCACCACTACCAGGTGCAGCGCACGATCGCCGACTGCGTGCCGGCGACGACCCTCCGGCTCACCCCCACCCAGGTGGCCGAGCGGTTGGGCGACTGGCGAGAGCTGCTCGACCTGCCGGCCGGCGGCTGACCCTCACCCGGACGCCCCCTCGGAGGAGCGGTCCCGGGACCACCGCGGGGACCTCGACTGATCGGACCGGCGCTCGGCGAGCGGTCGGTCCTCGCCCCGGGGGCGTCAGTCGGAGGTCCGCGTGATGGTGGGTGATCGGGGTGATTGCGGCCGACACCTGGCCGACCGTGGTGTCGGAGGTGGAGATCCCGCCGGCCCGGTGGACCGGCGGCGGGGAGATCAGCGGTGGAGTCGCCAGCGACGCTTGGCCGACGCACCGGTGAAGGCGCCTACTTCGGCGGGCGTCCGGGACGAACCGGCCATGACCAGGTCGTCCTCGGACACCGGGCCACCCGACCGGGGGGCGTCGAGCGAGGGCCGCGGTTCGCCGTCGGTGTAGTTGACCTTGACGACGTTGGCCAGGCTGGTCCCGGCCACGGCCTGCTCGAACAGGTCGGGGTACATCGGGCCGGCCTCGGGCCGTCGGTCGCTCTCGCCGGTCCACGTGGGCCTGGTGTTGAGCTCGGGCACCGGGGACGGGACCGCGGTGCGGCCCGTGGCACTCCCGGTGACCTCGACGACCTCTGCGGCCTCGGCCTGGGCCGAGGGGTGCAGCTCCGGCGGATGCCACGTCCCGTCACTGGCCAGCCACCATCCTGGTCCTTGCGGCTTGTCGCTCATAGTCGGTGTCTCCACGTCGTCTTGCTGTTCGTAGGTCCCGGGCGGTCCCCGGACATCTGTTGCATCGGCTGCTGCGCGGGCTGTCTTGAGCGATTCGACGAGATCGGCGCTCGGCGCCTGCCGTCCGGCTACCGGTCGGTAACTTGGGGGGATGGAGAACCTCTTCACCCTGTCCGACACCCACCGCGAGTTCCGCGCCTCGCTGCGGAAGTTCGCCGAGGACCGCGTCGCACCCAACGCCGCGGATGCCGACCGGGACTCGGCCTATCCGCAGGCCTCCTTCGACGCCTGCCGCGAGCTGGAGCTGCCGGCCCTCGGTATCCCCGAGGCCTACGGCGGCGCCGGCGCCGACATGGTCACCCAGGCGATCGCAGCCGAGGAGATCGCCCGGGTGTGCGCCTCGACGGCCGTGACCCTGCTCATCTCGAAGCTCGCCATGCTGCCGGTCATGAACTGGGCCAGCGAGGACCTGAAGCAGGCCTACCTCCCCCGGATGGCCACGGGCGAGTTCCAGGGCAGCTACTGCCTGTCCGAGGCCGACGCCGGGTCGGACGTCGCCTCGATGCGCACGCGGGCCGTGCGGGACGGCGACCACTACGTCCTGACCGGCGCCAAGCACTGGATCACCAACGCCGGCGTGTCGGACACGTACACCGTGTTCGCCGTCACCGACCCCGGGGCCGGGCGCCGCGGGATCAGCTGCTTCCTGGTCGAGGCCGACTGGGGCGTCGAGGTCGGGAGGCACGAGGACAAGATGGGTCTGCGCGGCAGCCCGACGGCCGGGGTCACCTTCGACGCGATCCGGGTGCCGGCGTCGCACCTCATCGGTGAGGAGGGCCAGGGCTTCACCATCGCCATGCACACGCTCGACCGCAGCCGCCCCACCATCGGCTCCCAGGCCGTCGGCATCGCCCAGGGGGCCATCGACGCGGCGGCCGACTACATGCGGCAGCGCGCCGCGTTCGGCAAGCCCATCGCCGACCTCCAGGCCCTCCGGTTCATGCTGGCTGACATGGCCATGAAGACCGAGGTGGCCCGCACCATGACCTACCGGGCCTGTTCGCTGGTCGACAACGGGGACCCCGAGGGTGAGCTCACGACCATCGGTGCGATGGCCAAGTGCTTCGCCTCGGACACGGCCATGTCCGTCACCACCGATGCCGTGCAGCTGCTCGGGGGCTACGGGTACACGAAGGACTTCCCCGTCGAGCGTTTCATGCGCGATGCGAAGATCACCCAGATCTACGAGGGCACCAACCAGATCCAGCGGGTGGTGATCGCCAAATCTCTCCTGGGATAGGGCATAAGTCCAGTTCAGATGGCCTTTTGGAGCCAGCAGGCCGACAGTAGGCCGACCTCGAACCACCCTCTTTCTGTTCGCCAGGAATGCTCAGATATTTCCGGGCGAACGTGGACAGACTGGAAGGTACTAAGTGAGGCCAGGCGTAGGCGTCTGCTGCAGTGAGCGTGGTGAATGTCAGGAAGCCCCTGGATGAGCGCCATCTCCGGGTCCTGCGCTGGGTCTGTACCGGAGATCGGCCACTGAACTCCGACATCTCGACGCCACCCCTCGCCATCAACTAGGAGACATGGGCCACCCGGGGCAAGCTCCGGACCGAGGGGATGACGGTGGAGGATGGCCCATGGCTCATTCCCGTCCGTGATCCGAACTCGACGGCGAAGGCGCTCAATCCAGACGTGCCGATGTTCTGCGCTGGGGCCAGGGTGGCGACGGCCATCTTTCTGGCGCGTCGTTCGGCGTCGCTTCCGTGGCGCAGTAGCCCACTCGGCACTCGTCACCGCCGAATCCCCGGGCCCGGTCGGAGAGCGCCGATGTCCAGATCTGCGACGCGCCACTGCCGTAGGAGGCGTCGGGACATCGGCTGTCGCTGGCTGGAGCAAGAACTTCGGCAGCCCGCGGAAATTCGTGACCGGAGCGCGTCTTGAGGAGGTGAACCACGTCGCAGGCATCGGCGCACGCGTCTGTCGTGGTCGAGCGGTCGGGCGCACAGGCCGGTGCCGTGGCAAAGAGGTGCCACAGATCTGTGGCGCACGCATGGTTAGCCATTCTTTCCAGACCTCCCGGAGCGCTCGGGCGGCATCATGAGCTCCGGGATGGCCCGCAACAGGAACTTGTCAAAGTGCGGCACGGTGAAGGCGGCGTAACCGTGCTCAGGTGTGTAGAGCAACCCCATATTGATCAGCTGGGCGCGCGTTGGTCCCATCTGCGTCGACTTGCGCCCGATGACTGCAGCAACATCCTGGGCCTTCTGGGCTTCGGGACCGAGTTCGGCCATTGCGCGCAGGTAAATGCGTTCCATCTCGGTGGCCCGGTCCAGCCGCACACGGAAGAAGGACTCGTCAAGCTTCGCTTCGTAGGTGGGGACGGACATGGCGATGTCCTCCCGCGTGATGATGGGGCCCTCCGCAACGCCCCACACGGCGTAGCCGAGTTCCTGGAGGAAGTACGGGTAACCGCCAGTGACCTCAAGCGCCAGGTCGAGAGCCTCCTCGCTGTAGTCGGC
>PMFY01000375.1:0-226 GCA_003157945.1 Acidimicrobiaceae bacterium
ACCAGTTGGAGGCGATGTGCCGGCTCGTGGGGGAGTCGATGGCCGGCGGGGCCCTCGGGTTCTCGTCGTCGCTGGGGGAGGGCCACCTCGACGGTGACCATCGACCGGTGCCCTCGAGCAGTGCCGGATTCGACGAGTTCGTGGCGTTGGCGGGCGTGCTGCGCCAGCACCCGGGGACCACGCTCGAGTTCATCCCGTCGATCGGCCCCATCCCCGCGGAGCGGGT
>PMFY01000375.1:282-9040 GCA_003157945.1 Acidimicrobiaceae bacterium
CGGCCGCTCAACTGGAACCTGCTGGGCAGCCTGGCGAGTGAGGAGATCTGGGAGGGACAGTTGACCGCGTCCGACGTGGCCGCGGCCCGGGGTGCCCACGTGGTCGCCCTGGCCCTCCCGGACATGATGCGGATGCGCTCCAACACGATCCTGCCCGGGCTGCCGGGCTGGCGGGACGTGATGGCTCTCGACGCGGCCGGGCGCCGTGCCGCCGCAGCCGATCCCGGGACCCGGACCCGGCTGCGCGCCGGTGCCGCCAAGGTGGCGGAGCGGGCCATCGGCGTGCTGACGGACTTCTCCCTGATGGAGGTGGCCGACCCCGGCTCGCCGTGGGTCGGCCGGTCGCTGGGGTCGATCGCCGACGAGCGCGGCACGGACGTCATCGACGTGCTCCTCGACGTGGTGCTGCCCGACGACCTGACGCTCTACGTGGTCCTGCCGTCGCTNNGACCTGATGTGCCACGCCAACTACCCGACCCGGGTGTTGGGCGAGGTCGTCCGAGGCCGGGGGTTGCTCACGGTGGAGGAGGCGGTCGCCATGATGACCGACCGCCCGGCCCGCCACTACGGGCTGCGCCACCGTGGACGGGTCGCCGAGGGCTGGCACGCCGACCTGGTCGTCTTCGACCCGGCCCGCATCGACTCGGAGCCGGCCCGCCTGGTGGCCGACATGCCGGGCGGCGGCGAGCGCCTCGTGGCCGGGTCGCGGGGCGTCGCCCACGTGCTGGTGTCCGGCACCGAGGTGGTGGCCGACGGGGACGACACCGGGGCCCGACCCGGCCGCGCCCTGCGGTCGGGTGTGGACACCGACACGGTCACGCTCGCGGACGTCGCCCGCCGGGCGTGAGCGGGCTACACCCCTCGCCGGTGGGGCAGGGACCCGCGGCGGATGGTCCGGGCGATCAGATGAGCCCGCATTCCTGGCCGACCCCTGCGTCGCGCGGCAGGTGCCCGGTCACCCTCCGATCCACGGAGGGGCCCGGCCGGCGCGGCTGCACCTCCGGACGCCGGTCCCGTCGGTGACGGACCTCCCGGCTCCGGCCCGTCAGCGAGCTTCCAACTCGTCGACCGGCACGGTGTCGGTGCGGGTGCGCCCCATGGCCCGTGGCCGGGCGTCGTGGTCCGCCCCGCCCTCACTGCGACGGGATGTCCGGCATGCGTCCGGGTCGGAGCCGGCCGGGGGGAGTGCCCGGATCCTCCGCTCGTAACGCGGGGCCAGGGCCGGGTCATGAGCCAGGCGGCGGCTCGCCAGGGCCTCGAATGCGGTGTCGGAGAGCGCGGGGATCACCGCCTCGAAGTCGTGGTCGGAGAGCTCGGGGACGGCGGCCACGGCGTGGAGCAGCCGGTCGAGCATCGCAGTCTCGACCCCGACGGCCGGATGGGTCGAGTGCGGATCCCGGTACTCGGCGGCTCCCGGACTCGTGGCGACGGCCAGGGCGGCAAGCAGGAGCTCGAGGAGATCTGGGCGCTCGAGCGGGGCGGTGGTCATGGAATCGAAGGTACGCGGTTCCCCTAAGGGCCAAATGATCAGCGGCTAAGCGGGACGTAAGAGTTCTGCACCCCGCCGGCGCCGCCACGGACGTGCGGGTCGGCGGGACCGGGCGCCGGGGCGACCGGGAGTGTGGACGAGGGCGGTCGGTTCAGTTGTGGTGGCACGGGCCGATGGTAGGTCGGGGATGGTGCACGGGTGCTGCATGGTCGCCGCCCGATCCGGGCGAGGATGGGCGGAACCGAACCGAGGGAGTGTCCATGCCCGATACCGACCCGCCCCGACTGGCGCCGACGACGGCTGCGGACTGGGACGACGAGACCGCCGCCCTGCTGGCCGCCAGTGGCGGGCTGAACATCTTCGCCACCCTCGCCCACCACCCCAAGCTGCTCAAGCGCTGGTTGGTCTTCGGCGGGCACGTGCTCGCCAAGTCCAGCCTGCCGCCCCGGGTGCGCGAACTCGTGATCCTGCGCACCGGGTGGCGGTGCGGCAGCGAGTACGAATTCGGCCAGCACACCGTGATCGGCCTCGACAGCGGTCTCGAAGACGCCGACATCGTCCGCCTCACCGGCCCCGGCGATGCCCCGGGCTGGTCACCGGGCGACGCACTGCTCGTCCGGGCCGTCGACGAGCTGGTCGACGACCACTGCCTGGCCGACGACACGTGGGAGGCGTTGGTGGCCTCGTGGTCCACCCAGCAGGTCATCGATCTGGTCTTCGCCGTGGGTCAGTACCAGCTGGTGTCGATGGCGCTCCGCTCCTTCGGGGTGCAGCGCGAGCCCGGTGTCCCGGGGTTTCCGGCGTGAGGCTCCAGGACCGGGCCGTCGTCGTCGTCGGGGCCGGGCAGCGCGCCGGCGAGACGGTCGGCAACGGACGCGCCGCCGCACTGCTCTTCGCCCGGGAGGGCGCGCGGGTCCTCGCCGTGGACCGTGACGGCGACTCGGCCGCCGAGACCGTGGCGCAGATCGTCGCCGAGGGCGGGGAGGCCGCACCGTTCATCGCCGACATCCGGCGCGAGGAGGACTGCACGGCCACGGTCGCCGCCGCCCTCGAGCGCTGGGGGCGCATCGACGTACTCCACAACAACGTGGGGATCGGCGCCGGCGACGGCGACGCCCAGCTCCTCGACACGGCGGCGTGGGACCGCATCTTCGACGTCAACCTCCGAGGCATGTGGCTGATGTGCCGGCACGCCGTGCCGTCGATGCGGGACCGGGGCGGGGGTGCCATCGTCAACGTGTCCTCCATCGCCGCCGTGTGCGCCGCCCCGCTGCTCGCCTACAAGGTGTCCAAGGCGGGCGTGAACGCCCTGACCCACCAGCTGGCCATGGACAACGCCCGGTACGGGGTGCGGGTCAATGCCGTGATGCCCGGACTGATCGACACGCCCATGGCCGTCGAGGGCATCGCCGACGCCTTCGGGATCGACCGCGACGAGCTGCGTGCCAGCCGGGATCGGCTGGTTCCGCTGGGCCGGCGGCAGGGCACCGCCTGGGACGTCGCCCACGCCGCGCTGTTCCTGGCGTCGGACGACGCCGGGTTCATCACCGGTGCCGTGCTCCCGGTCGACGGCGGGCAGAGCGGGCGGATCGGCTGACCGGGGCACCCGACCGGTCCTCGGCGGACCCACGGGACGGCCGCCGCGGTCGTCGACCGGGACGGTCAGGCGGTGGCCGCCCCGTCGATCACGAGGGTGGTGCCGCTGACGTTGCGGGCGTCGTCGGAGGCGAGGTAGGCGACCGCCGCCGCCACCTCGTCCGCCTCGACCCGTCGGCCCATGGGTGAGGAGGCCCGGGCGAACAGCGACAGGTCCGCGCCCTCGGGCAGCGTGAAGTTGCGGAGGAACGCCGTGTCCACGGAGGCCGGGCAGACGGCATTCACCCGGACGCCGGCGGCGGCCAGTTCGATGGCCAGCGACTTGGTGAAGAGGATCACGCCCCCCTTCGAGGCGCAGTAGGCGGCGTTGTACGGGGTGGCCCGCATCCCGGCCACCGAGGCCATGTTGACGATGCAGCCCGTCGACTCGAGGAGGGCCGGGACCGCCGCCTGGGACAGGAGGAAGGTGCCCGTCAGGTTGACGTCGATGATCCGACGCCAGTCGTCGGGGTCGACGTCGGTGATCGCCGCCGCCCGGCCGATGCCGGCCACGTTGGCCAGGATGTCGAGTCGTCCGTGCGTGGCGACGACGTGGGCCACCGCCGCCGCGCACGACCGCTCGTCGGTCACGTCGCACCGGACGCCGTCCGTGGTGGGTGCGAGGTCGGCACCGACCACGACGGCCCCGTCGTCGGTCAGGCGCCGGACCACCGCCGCCCCGATCCCCCCGGCCGCGCCGGAGACCAGGGCGACCCGGCCGGACAGGCGTGGGGACTGCTCGGGCATGTGCATGGGGGGAAACGTACCCGGTGGGGTCGCCACCGGTACTCTGACCGGCATGGGAGCCCTCGAGGGGAAGGTCGCCGTCGTGACGGGCGCGGCGATGGGCATCGGGCGCGCCGCGGCGCAGATCTTCGCCCGGGAGGGGGCGGCCGTGGTGGTGGCCGACATCGACGAGGACGGCGGCCGGGAGACGGTGGCGCTGGTGGAGTCGACGGGTGGGCAGGCGGGGTTCGTCCGCACCGACGTGAGCGTTCCCGACGACGTTGCGGCCATGGTCGCCTTCGCCGTGGACACGTTCGGTGGCCTCGACTGCGCGCACAACAACGCCGGGATCGCGGCACCCATGGCTGCACTGGCCGACTATCCCGACGACGGGTGGCACCGGACGCTCGCCGTCATGCTGAACGGGGTCTACTACTGCATGAAGGCGGAGATCCCGGCCATGCTCGCCCGCGGGGGCGGCGCCATCGTGAACACGGCGTCCGGGGTCGGGTTGGTCGCCTATCCCCACCAGGCCGCCTACACCGCGTCCAAGCACGGGGTCATCGGGCTCACCAAGGTGGCGGCGCTCGACTACGGGGCCCAGGGGATCCGGGTCAACGCCATCTGTCCGGGCACGGCCCGGACCCCCATGGTCGACGAGGCGGTGCGCCGCCAGCCGTCGATCGACGCCCACCTGAAGGCCCTGCACCCCATCGGCCGCATCGGCGAGGCCAGCGAGGTGGCCGAGGCGGCCGTGTGGCTGTGCACACCGGCCGCGTCGTTCGTGCTCGGCGTGGCCCTGCCGGTCGACGGGGGTTACGTGGTCCCGTGAGGACGACGCCGGTCTCGGCCACCGTGCGGCGGCTGGCGGCCCAGGGCCACCTGATCGGGGACCGGTGGGTGCGATCGCGTGCCGCCGGCGTGTACGAGCACCGGTATGCGGCGACGGGCGAGGTCCAGGCCGAGGTCGGCCTGGCCGGTGCCGACGACGTCGACGCCGCGGTCGCGGCGGCCCGTCGCGCCCAGCCCGGCTGGACGGCGCTCGGTGCGGACGGGCGGCGGGCCGTCCTGCTGGTGCTGGCCGACCTGCTGGACGCCCACGCGGACGAGGCGGCCGAACTGGGCGCGCTGGACAACGGGACGCCGGTCTCGGTGCTGCGGCCCGGCCGTGCCGCAGCCTCCTGGGTCCGGTACCACGCCGAGCTCGCCGTCACGCTCGGCCCGGAGCGCCTGGATGTCCCGCGGGGGGCCGCCACCCTGCGCCACGAGCCGTACGGGGTCATCGGGGCGATCCCGCCGTGGAACGGCTCGATGGCGGGCATGGGCCAGAAGTGCGGACCGGCCCTGGCGGCCGGCAACGCGGTGGTGGCCAAACCACCGGAGCTGGCGCCCTTCGGGATGCTCCGGTTCGCCGAGTTGGCCCTGGAGGCGGGGGTTCCGCTCGGCGTGCTGAACGTGGTGGTCGGAGGTGCCGACGCGGGCGGTGCGCTGGCCGGGCATCCGGACGTCGACAAGCTGACCTTCACCGGGGGAGCGGTGGCCGCCCGTGCGGTGATGGCCGCGGCAGCGACACAGCTCACCCCGCTGGCGCTGGAGCTCGGCGGCAAGTCGCCCACCGTGGTCTGCGCCGACGCCGACCTCGACGCCGCCGCGGCCCTGGTCGCCCAGGCCGGGACCGGGCTGCTGTCCGGGCAGGGCTGCGCGCTGCCCACCCGTACCTATGTCCACGAGGACGTCTACGACGGGTTCGTGGCGCGTGTGCTGTCCCGGGTGGAGGGACTGGTGGTGGGGGACCCGCTCGACCCGTCGACCGTCGTCGGACCGGTGGTGAGCGGCGGAGCCCTGGCGCGCATCCTCGGGGTGGTCGACCGGGCACGGGCCGACGGGTCGACCCTGCTCGCCGGCGGCACGCGCCTCGCGGGCGACCTGGCCGACGGCTGGTTCGTCGCCCCGACGGTCTTCGGCGACGTCGACCAGGCCAGCGACCTGGCCCGCCACGAGGTGTTCGGGCCGGTGCAGGCCCTGTTGCGATTCTCCACCGACGACGAGGCCCTGGCCGGGGCCAACGACAGCCCCTACGGACTCGCCGCCTATGTCTTCACGGCGGATTCCGAGCGGCTCGAACGGTTCGTCGCCGGCCTCGATGCCGGCGTGGTGATGGTCAACGGCGGTGGGCGGATCGGGCCGGCCACCCCGTTCGGCGGCGTCAAGCAGAGCGGCTTCGGGCGCGAGGGGGGCCGGGCCGGCTACGACGAGATGGTCCGGGGCAAGNNATTCCTGACCAAACCGCTTGACTTTTACGGATGCGCTGTTTAGCCTACATCTCCAGTAGGAAATATTGGTATTGGGCAGGGGCCTCGCAGAGGTCGTCGCGTCCCGACCCGAGCAAGGAGACTCAGTTGCGTAGTTCCACCCCCCGCAAGGGCGTCCGTCTGGCCACCGCGGTGGCGTTGGCATCCGGCGCCGCAGGTCTGGCCACTCTGGTCGACTTCACCTCGTCCGCCCAGGCCGACCCCTCGTTCGTTTCCGCGTACGCCGGCGTCGGCGCCGACGTGACCCAGGACGTGTTCGCCGGCTTGTCCGGCGCATCGCCGGCTCCGCCGGCGTCGACCGTCAACTACTACACGCCGATCCATTCGTCGGGCGCCACGAACAACAAGACGATCGACTCCTTCGACGCCAACCCGGCCGGTGGCACGACGAGCAACCCCGGCTGCATCACCACCAAGCTGGGCGGACCCTCGTTCGACCGTCCCGGTTCGACGACCTCGGGCCTGGCCGCCCTGTTGGCTGCGGTCACCGGATCCGGCTGGGAGAACAGCTCGGCGTCGTGCACCGGTGCCACGGTCAACGTCACCGGCCAGATCGACTTCGCCCGTGCCGCCCGTGGCCCCAAGGTCACCGGCAGCACGCTGACGTTCATCCCGTACGCCCGTGACGGCCTCGGCGTCGTGTACTACGACCACGGGACCGGCCACATCGCCAGCCTCACCACGGCACAGCTGACCGCGCTGTACTCGTCCCCGACGGGCACCAGCACGATCGGCGGCGACACGGTGTACGCCTGCCTGACCATCTCCGGATCGACGCCGCGCAGCAACCTCGAGTCGGCGATCGGCGTGTCGGACACCACGGCGTCTGCCGCGGCGACCGCGGCGGGCTGCAACAACAAGATCCAGAACAGCGGCAACGACTTCTACAGCTTCGCCTCGACCCTGCCGGCCGGCAGTGACGCGGTGATCCCGATCTCGTCGGGCAGCTGGATCTCGCAGGCCAACGGCCTGGCCGTCGACCGGTCGAACCTGGCCCGGGCCGGCGGTGCCGACCTGGCCTCGATCGACTCGCTGGGCAAGCCCTACACCGGCACGGCGCCGTCCGAACTGCCGAACACGACGTACTACCAGTCGACCCAGTACGGCTACAACGTGTACACGGTCGTGCCCTCGGCGAAGCTGTCCGGCTTCACCCAGGACGCCGCACTGGAGAGCCTGTTCGTCGGGACCGGATCGGCCCTGTGCTCGGCCCCGGAGCAGACCATCGTCAACTCGTTCGGGTTCGACAGCCTGGTCGGCGGTGAGGGCACCTGCGGCTCCACCTCCCAGACCGGCAACGGCTGAGCCGCTCCCTCCACCGGGCCACACCACACACCTCTTCCAAGGAGAATTTCCATGCGCAGTACCCACGCTGTGATGCAGCGTCTGGCTCACCGCGGGTCCATCCGGACCCGCGGGGGCCGGATCGCCACCACCGCCAGGCTCGCCACAGCCGGCCTCGTCGCCGTCGGCTCGATGACCGCACTGGTGGTCGCCGAGTCGGCTACGGCATCGGCGTCGACCGTCAACGGGATCGCCAGCATCGCCAACCCGGTGACTCTCAACGTCGTCACGTCGGGGGCGTCGACGACGGCCTTCACAGTGTCGCTTCCGCCCCAGGCCGCGTGCGACGGTGACACGGCCTCGCACGGCTATCACGTCTACAGCTACCTGGTACCGAGCGGGACGAGTGTGTCGGGACTGACCTTCGAGTCGTTCCCCTCTTCGGGCTACGGCCTGGTGGACAACATCGGCACCTACTACGGGCCGGTCAACACGGCCATCGGCACGGGTCAGATCGTCTCCATCCCCAACAACTTCGAGTGGGGGCCACTGGTCTCGAACGACAGCGTCCCGCTATCGACCCTGCTCTACACGGGCTCGGGGCCGTCGGCGACCGGCGTGTGGGAGGCCGGCCTGGTGTGCGCCAACACCAGCGGTGTCGTGGCGGACAATTGGAACACCGAGGTGACGTTCCACGCCGCGTCGGGTGACCCCGACGGCTTCACCTGGACGGCGGTGCCCGGCCCGAGCGGCAGCTCGCCCGCCGCGTTCACCTCGGCCAGCTCGACGACCTTCACCAGGGGCTTCGCCGGTACCTTCACCCCCACCGCATCGGGTAGTCCGACGCCGGTGATCACCGAGTCCGGGACCCTGCCCGCCGGTGTCACCTTCACCGGTGGTGTGCTGTCAGGGACCCCGACCGTGTCGGGCACGTTCCCGATAACGCTGACGGCCACCAATGGCATCGAGTCGGCCGCCAAGCAGACCTTCACGTTGAGCGTGACCACCGCCGTCCCGGCGGTCACGGGCGTAGCCCCGGCCGCCGGCCCGGCAACGGGTGGCACCTCGGTGGTCATCACCGGGACCAACCTGGGCTCGGCCACCGCGGTCGACTTCGGCGCCAACGCGGCCGCCATCACGGCCGACACGGCCACCTCGATCACGGCCACGGCACCGGCCGGGGCGGCCGGGCCGGTCGACGTGACGGTGACGACCCCCGGCGGCACCTCGACCACCTCGTCGAGCGACCTGTTCACCTACGTGGCGGCCCCGACCGTGACCAGCATCGCACCGACCGCCGGGCCGACCGCCG
>PMFY01000373.1 GCA_003157945.1 Acidimicrobiaceae bacterium
ACATACGTGTGCCTCCATCGATCGGATAGCCGCGCTTGCCGGAGCTTTGCCGGCAGGTCGGGGCTCCGATTATTGGTTCTTCCGCATCGCGGGCACGTTGCCGGTGACGGCGCAGTCGCCCAACGCGGCTACCACGCGGCTGCGGGCGCGCACCGTGCGCAGCCGCGCGGCATCTTCCTGCGACGACACCGCGCCTTCCACCAGCGTCACGTCCACCCCTTCGGGGAACTCCGTGGCGTCCACCAGCGGCGAATACACCAGGTCCGCCTGCTTCGCCAGCGCCAGAATGCCTTCATCCAGATCGAGCAGCGACATGTGGCATCCGGAGCAGCCATCCAGCCAGATGGTTGCCAGTCTCAATTTGCTCACGTCCGGTCTCCCTTCCGAGCGGCGGCCAGCGCCACTGCATCGGTGCGCTTCACCATTTCCTCCACGGCCCTGCCTTTTTCCGCCATGGCCCCGGTGGGGCACGCCTGCACGCACTTTCCGCAGCGCGTGCAACTGGCCGCCTCGGCCCACGGTTGATCCATCTCGCTGATCAAGCGGGAGTGAATGCCGCGCCCCATGATGTCCCACACGTGCGCGCCTTCCACTTCGGCGCACACGCGGACGCAGCGCGAGCAGAGGATGCAGCGATTGTGGTCCATGACGTACTTCTCTTGCGAGAGGTCCACCGGCATGGCCGGATAGCGGTAACGGAAGCGAACGCTGCTCACTCCCAATTGCGCGGCCAGCGATTGCAGTTCGCAATGGCGGTTGGCCACGCAAACCGCGCAGATGTGATTGCGCTCCGCCAGCAGCAACGCCAGGATCATGCGGCGGTAGGCGGCCAGGCGCGGCGAATTGATCGTCACCGAGAGCCCTTCCTGCACCGGGGTGGTGCAGGCCGGCGCCAATCGGCCGCCGCCGCCGATTTCGACGATGCACAGCCGGCAGGCGCCGACATCGTGCAGGCCGTCCATGTGGCATAGCGTAGGAATGCTCTTGCCCGCCTCCCGCGCCGCCTGGAGAATGGTCTTCCCTTCGCGCGTGGGGACCAGCTCGCCTTCGATTCGAATGGAAATGGCTTTCGATTTCTGAATCATCGCGGTCACCCTCTCACGTCGCACCGCAGGCAGCGGCACCACCGCGCGCCATCCGCCTCGCGCACGACCAGTGCGTCGTCCGCCGTCACGACGGCGGCCTCCGCACCGACCAGGGCGTGGCCCTCCCACGCGCAGGTGAACAGCTCGTAACGGTTGGACGGACCCTTCCGGCGTGCCACCTGTTCACCATAGGCTGCACCGTGACGAGCGAAGGGAGCGCGGACGATGGTCGAGGTGGGCGAGTCGCTGCGGCAGATCGACGAGATCGGGTACACCGTCCTCGAGGGCGCCATCGAACCGGACCTCATCGACACCCTGGTCGACGAACTCGATCGACTCGAGCACGAGCTCGGCATCGTGCCGGCGGCCAATGCGTTCGAGGGAACCAGCACGGTCCGGATCTACAACCTGCTGGCCCACGGCCCCGATTTCGCCCGCATCCCGGTCCACCCGGCGGTACTGCCGGTCGTCGAGGGCGTGCTCGACGCCGGTCTCCTGGTGTCGTCGCTCTCGTCGATCGCCATCGGCCCCGGCGAGACCCCGCAACCGATCCACGCCGACGACCAGATCATCCCGCTGCCGAAACCCCACCCGGCGACCGTGTGCAACACGATGTGGGCGCTCACCGACTTCACCGAGGAGAACGGCGCCACCCGACTCGTGCCCGGCTCCCACCGTGCCGACCACTCCCCCGACCTGACCNNATCGCCATGAACTACTGCGCCGGCTACATCCGTCAGCAGGAGAACCAGCAGCTCGGACTCCCACGGGAGACCGTACGGACCTTCCCCCCACGGCTCCAGGAGCTCTGCGGGTTCGGGATCTACCGCGGCCTCATCGGGCACATCGACAAACAGGTCCCGGCGACCCTGCTGCTCGGTGCGGATCGCGACCCCCGACTGGTCTGGGACCTCGCCTGATCCACCACCACCGGGCGATGATCCGTCCGCCAGTCCGGTCCACCTTCTGATCCTGCGCTCGGCAGTGGGGGTCGGCTCACCGCCGGGTTGCGCCACGGTCCCTTGATCCGCACGGCGAGGCCCAGCTCAGGGGACCGTGACCCGGGAGCGGCCGGTCAGACGCGTGCCCAGACACCGCCGCCGAGGTCGATCACGAGGTCGGCGCCCTGCCAGGTCAGCGTGAGTCGGCCGGCCCCCGACGGCACGGCCGGCTGGAAGCGGATGTCGCCGGTCGTCTCGTTGCCACCCCCTCGCCGGTGACCTCCCCGAGGCACGAACTCGGTACCGAGGTCGTCGCGGAGGGTGAACTCGAACACCCGGTGCAGGAGGGGCCGCGCGGCCTTCCGGCGCAGTTCCTCCGCGGCCCAATCCTCCATCCCGAGGAGATCGGACTCGAGGTCGAACCGGTCCTCGGGAAAGAACAGCCAGGGATCGGGATCCGGCACCGCCCGCCACCGCACCTCGACGGCCACGTCGTACAGCTCGACCGACAGCACCCGCAGTCGGACGCCGTGCCGCTCGATCTCCTCGAGCGGGCCGGGCACCGACCGGAGGAACTCCGGCACCGGGGATCGGGGCACCGGATCCTGCGCCCGGGCGGGATCCCCGACGAAGATCGCCCGGCCGGACCCGGCCGGCGGCGGGTCCGGTACCTCGTAGCCCACGGCGGCCAACATCTTGGCGAACCACTCGTTGCGCTCATCGTGCGAGATCGCCCCCACGTAGACCAGGGCATCGAGCCGGCCGCCGAAATGGGCGAGGGTCTGCTGTCGCCGCTCGACGTCATGTCGGCGTCGGGTGTCGCCCCGGACATCGGCGACCGCCTCGACGAGATACCACCGGATCTCCTCCTCCATGCGCCCAACGTACCGGTCACTCCGAGCCCGGACCGGGCCGGGATGCCGGCCGCCCCCCGAGGGGTGGGCGTCCCCCGCGGTGCCACCGCCCGGGTCCGGACGGCCCGGAGTCCCGTAGCCTTGCTCCGTGACCGCGGACCGGACGGACGATCCTGTCGCCGGGCCCCGGACCCGGCTCGTGCTGATCTGCGGGCTGCCGGCCACGGGGAAGTCGACCCTCGCCCGTCAGCTCGCACCCGGGATGCCTGCCATCCGGCTGGACAAGGACGGATGGGTGACGCGGCTCGGCGCCGACGTGTGGGACGACGGGTTCCGGGTCCGGATCGAGCAGCAGCTGTGGGAACTCACCCAGGAGCTCCTCGCCCGGGGTCAGAGCGTGATCCTGGAGTGGGGCCACTGGGCCCGGGCCGAACGGGACGAGAAGCGACTCGGGGCCCGCGCGCTGGGGGTGGGGGTCGAGCTGCACTACCTCGACGCGCCCCTGGACGAGCTCCTCGAGCGGGCTGATCGCCGCACCGCGTCGGGCGAGTGGACGGCCGCGCCGATGACCCGGGCCCACTTCGAGGAGTGGGCGACGATCTTCGAGCCACCCGACGAGGAGGAACTCGGGTTGTTCGACGAGCCCGTCGTCGAGGTCTGACTCCGTCGTCCCCGGGGGCCCGCCGACGGATGTCCGATCCTCTGGACTCCGGTCGCCGGTACTCAGAGGCGGCGGGCGGAATCGAACCGCCGTACGGGGCTTTGCAGGCCCCTGCCTAAACCACTCGGCCACGCCGCCAAGCGCGCCCGGTGATCCTATCCCCCACACAGGGATGCTTAGATCTGCACATGCGGATCGGACTGATCGCCCCACCCTGGACACCCATCCCCCCCGTGCTCTACGGCGGGATCGAACTCGTCGTCGACCAGCTGGCCCGTGGCCTGCAGGACGCCGGCCACGAGGTCTTGCTCTACACCACCGGTGATTCCACCTGTCCGGTGCCGCGGCAGTGGGTCCTGCCGCTCGCCGAGGGGCAGCGGATCGGCATGGCCGTGCCCGAACTCCGCCACGTCCTCCATGCCTACGAGGCCGTCCGGGAGTGCGACGTGGTGCACGACCACACGGTCATGGGCCCCTTCCACTCGGCCAACTACCCGGATCTCCCGGTGGCCACGACCATCCACGGGCCCTTCAACGACGAGCTGACCGACCTCTACCGGGCCACGTCGGGTCGCGTGCCGTTGATCGCCATCTCGCACGCGCAGCACCGGGCCGCCCCCGAGGTGCCGGTCGCCCGGGTGATCCACCACGGCGTCGACGCCACCCAGTTCCCGGTCGGCGACGGCCGGGGGGACGCCGAGGGTCCCTATGTCCTGTTCCTCGGCCGGATGGCGGACGACAAGGGCTGCCACCGGGCCATCGAGGTCGCCCGGCGGGCCGGCTTCCGGATCCTGATGGCGGCCAAGATGCGCGA
>PMFY01000037.1 GCA_003157945.1 Acidimicrobiaceae bacterium
AGGCACAGGTGGAACACCACGGGGGCCCGGCACAGCAGGCCGACGGCGACGGCGAAGGGGATGTCGAGCGGACGGAAGACGTAGATCACCTCGGGGTGCAGGCACAGCGCACCCCAGATCCCCCGCGCCACGCCGATCGAGGTGCGGAACGGCTGCCGCGAGCGGGGCAGCGAGCCGTCGATGGGGAGCATCCGCCGGGTGAAGGACTGCCAGTCCGGGGTGAAGTCACCCGCGGAGACGTAGGCGATGTCGACCGTGTGCCCACGCGCGGCAAGGGCACGGCACATCGTGAGCTGGGTCCGCTCCAATCCGCCGCGCGAACCGAGGTGGTTGGCCACGGTCAGGATGCGCATTGGCAGAGTTTGGCATAGCGACCGCCCGGACGGCTCCTGCCCGGCCCGGTCGCGGCGCCCGGCCGTCCCACCGGATCTCCGGTCCGGTGCGGCCCGACCGACCATGCGGTACGGGTGGCCCCGGGCGGTCCCCCGGAGGCCGACCCACGGTGCACGGGCCGGGAGTGGGGATCGTTCGACCTACACTCCGTTCCGGCAACTGCGGCAGGTGACGGAAGGGGTCGGATGGCTGGAAGTGGGACGGGCCCCACCGGAGTGCCACCGCTCCACCTCCGGATCCAGCGGGTCGCCCGACAGCGCGTGCGTCGGGCGACGACCAATCCGTTCGAAGCGGGCGAGGAGCGGGTACTCCTGGTCCACTGCGGCCACCACAAGGCCGCAACGGTCTGGGTGCGCCAGGTATTGCTCGAGGTGATGCGCCGCTACGGCCTCCGCCAACAGGAGGGCAAGCGCGAGCCCATCCGGGCCGCCACCGACGTGGCCTTCTACGCCAACGCCGAACGGTTCCACCGTGACCAGGTCGGGGCACGCCCCTTCCGGGGGTCGCACCTGATCCGCGACCCGCGCGATCTGGTCGTGTCCGGCTACGAGTACCACCTGGTCACGGGCGAACCCTGGATCCGGAGGCCCAGTCCCCGGTACGGGGGCCTCAGCTACCAGGAGTACCTCCGCTCGTTCGACGAGCACGACGGACTGCTGGCCGAGATCGAGTGGTTCGCCCGGGAGACCGGAGCGGCCATGGGCGGGTGGGACTACCACCAGCCGGAGTTCCTCGAGCTCCGGTACGAGGACGCCATGGCCGACGACGTGGGGACGTTCGACCGCCTCTTCCGCTGGTACGGCTTCAACGACACCGCCCGCGGCGTCGGCCTGGAGGCGGTGGAGCGCCTGAGCCTCCGCCGCGGAGGTGCCCTCCCGAACCACGCCCGGTCCGGGCGGCCCGGGGAGTGGAGTGCCCGACTGGGACCCGAACACCTCGAACGACTGGACGAGCTCACGGACGACCTGGTCCGACGACTGGGCTACGACGGCGCCTGACGGCGCACTCCACCGGGCGCCCGGCTCCGGCGACCGCCTAGTTCTTGACGAACGGCGTCCGTCGCCACAGCGACCGCATCCGGGCGCCGGCGGTCGGCGGCTCAGCGGCGGGGTTCCTCCACGTCGGGTGCCACTCCGGTCCGACCTCGGCGAGCCGCTCCTCGATCCAGGGCGCTTCGGCACCCAGTGCGGGGACGACGAACGAGGGGTGTACGCCGTCGAGCGACCGGAGGACGTCGTAGAGGGCGGCGGTGGGGCCGGCATCCGGTGCGTGCTCCGTACTGTGGCGGAGCGTCGGGTCGACGAATGCGCTGATCGACGCGTGGTCGAGCTGTGCGGCGACCGGCATGCCGAGGTCGCCGAGGAAGGTGCGTACCGCGTCGGACCACCCCACGGGGTCCACGAGGAGCCCGTCGTAGCCGGTCACGAGGAGCGGCATCCCACCGGCCTGTTCGAGGAGCAGTCGCATGTAGCGCATCCAGAGCGCGGAGCTGTACTCCGGGTCCATGTGATTCCGCTGTTCCAGTGAGCGGGCGATGTCCAGCGGATTGCGGTGGACGACGATCCCGGCCACCGGTCGGACCAGGGCGTGCCTCCAGAAGGACAGGGTGAGACAGGTACGGGGGTCCTTCCACACCCAGGGCTCCGTCGGGTGCGCCCGGACGAAGGCGCTCCGGGCCGCATCCACCGTCGCGTCCGCCACGTCGTCCTCCCACTGACGGAGCACCTCGGGGGACGGCGGGAACCACCACTTCCGACCCATCTCGGACAGCAGGAGGTTGTTCGTCCGCATGAGGGACCGGCTCTCCCAGAAGCCCTTCACGTTGTTGCTGGTCCCCATCAGCAGGTCCCGCGGGAGGCACACGGACGGACCGAGGAGGTTGACCAGCCGGGTCGCGGCGGATGTCCCACTCCGGTGCATCCCGAGCACCAGGACCCCGGCGGGCGTACCGTCGGCGGCAGGCGGTCGTGGGTCGTCCGCGTCCATCGCTTCGCTCAGCGGGGCGCGGGCCCGGCGGGGGCCCGATCCACCGGCTGCAGCAGACCCGTCCGCGGTACCGCTGCCTCCCGACGACTCGCCACGGGCCGATGGTAGTCCGATCGGCCCGCACCACCCGCCGGGCCGGCGTTGTCCGCCGCGCGGGTTCGACGGTACTCTCGGCCATGCCGTCAATGACGCGGATCGGGCGGCGTCCTCACCCCGTCCCCCGGACCGTGCCCCAGTGGTCGGCACGCTACGTCCGCTCGGTGGTCGAGGCGGTGCGCAC
>PMFY01000397.1 GCA_003157945.1 Acidimicrobiaceae bacterium
CTCCTCGGGCTTCTCCCCCACCACGGCCAGCTCGTGGGCCGCCAGCCTGGCCGCCGCCGCGTTGCCCTCCTCGATGGTCTTGGCGATCTCCACCTCGAGCTCGGCGTTCAGCAGCGGGACCCGGCCGATCTCCTTGAGATACGTGTGGACGGGGTCCTCGGCACTGCCGCTCGACTCGGCCGAGACCGCCCGCCGGGTGGCGGTCGGCTCGCGACGGGACGGTGCGGCGCCGTCCGAGCGCTGCGCCGCGCGGGCCGCCTTGCGCGGCGCAGTGAACTCCGAGTTCAGCTCCTCGACGTCCTCCTCGACGAGCACGACGCCCTCGGCGGTGACACGGTGGATGAGGGTGGTCAGCACTTCTGGCGTGAGCTCCACGGCGTGCAGCGCGTCGATCAGCTCGTCCTGCGTGAGCTGTCCCTTCTCGCGCCCGGCCGCCAGCGCGGCATCGAAGTCGACCTGCGAGACACCGTCGGGGAGCGCGACGTGCGCGACGGACGCCAGTCCGCCGTTGACCGCGGACCCGTTGGTCGCGGACCCGTTCGTCGGAGCCGGTACCGCGGTCGCGTCGAGACCCTCGTCGTCAATGGCGACTGCAGAATCCTCGCTCACCCTCCACCTGCCAAATCCATCACTCCTCTGGATCCCTCTCGACCAACCACGCTACCAACCGGTCGGCGGCATCGCGCCCGGAGCCCGATTCCCCGAGTTCGTCCAGCCAGCGCCGCACCTGCACCGTCTCGGCCGCCGAGGCCTGCCACGAGTCGGCCTCCGCCCGTGACTCGATCTCGATGTCGGCGAGGGCGCGGCGGGCCGCGGCGCGCAGGAGCACGGTGACCACGGAGTCGACCGGGTCCCCCAATTGAGGGTCACCCGACATGGGCTCCTCGACTATGACGCGTCGCAACAGGCTCGCCACCTCCGGTGACGCGGTCTCCACCGCCTCGTGCACACTGTCGTTCTCCAGCAGCGCCACGAACGCCTGCCGTTGCAGGCGGTCGACGAAGAGGACCGCGTGCACCCGATCCGCTACATCTTCGGGTCGATGGACCGCCAACTTGAGTGCCTCGAGCCCCGGTCCTGGTCGGAGCGCCGCAGCCAGGGCGGCGCCGCGCCCGTCGTCCTCGGGCGCGTACCGGTCCCCGTCGTCCTCGGGGTACTCCATCGGCGGGGGCTCGTCGCCGCGGCGGGCCCGGCCGCGGCGGGCCGGGGTCTCGGTGGGCGGGTGGGCCCGCAGGTGGTCCAGCCGCTCGCGCAGGCGGTCGGGGTCCACCTTGCAGAAGTCGGCCAGCTGCATCACGTACTGGTCGCGGACCAGGTCGTCGGGGTGCTCCGCCACCGCGCTGAGGGCGGCGTCGGCGGCCTTGGCCCGGCCCTCGGCGGTGGTCAGGTCGGCGACCGACAGCAGGCGCTCCACCCGGAAGCGGAGGAACGGCTTGGCGTTGGCCACCGCGTCCCGCAGCGCCTGGGGGTCGGTCCGGGACAGGTCGCCGGGGTCGGACCCCGGTGGCAGGTCGGCCACCACCACGTCGACCTCGTGGCGCCGCTCCCACTCGTAGAAGCGGCCGGCCGCCGACTGGCCGGCCCCGTCGGCGTCGAAGGCGAGGACGATCCGGGTGGCGAAGTTCTTCAGCAGCTTCACGTGCTCCTCGGCGAGCGCCGTGCCACAGGTGGCCACGGCCCGGGGCACCCCGGCNNCGTCGGTGTACCCCTCGCAGACCACCACCTCGCCCGAGTTGATGATGTCGTTCTTCGCCCAGTTGAGAGCGTAGAGGGTCTTGCGCTTGGAGTAGATCGGGTTCTCGGCCGAGTTCTTGTACTTCGCCGGGTCGCTGCTGCCCGGGAGCACCCGGCCCCCCAGGGCCACCGGGTGGCCGGACGGATCGCAGATGGGGAAGAGGATCCGGGCCCGGAAGGCGTCCTGGAGCCGCCCCGCCCGGTTGACGAAGCCGAGGCCCGACCCCACGGCCAGGTCCTCGTCCAGATGGAGGCCCCGGCAGAGCGCGTCCCAGTCGTCCGGCGCCCAGCCCAGCCGGAAGCGCCGGACCACCTCCCCGTCGTAGCCGCGGGAGCGGAGATAGTCGCGGGCGGGTCCGGCGTCGGCGCCGGTCAGCAGGCGGTCGTGGTACCACCCGGTGGCCCGCTCCATGGCGTCGGTGAACACCTTGCGCCGCATGCTGTCGCGCCCGGCGTTGGCATCCTCGTGGATGGTGATCCCGGCCTTGTCGGCCAGGCGGCGGACGGCGTCCACGAAGTCCAGGTGCTCGGTGGCGCGCACGAAGCTGATGGCGTCACCCTTGGCCTGGCAGCCGAAGCAGTAGTAGAAGCCNNGGCGTCTTCTCCCCGTGGAACGGGCACAGCCCGACCCACCGCCGGCCCTGCCGCTTGAGGGCGGCGTGCTCACCGATCAGGGCGACGATGTCCGTCGCCGCCCTCACCCGGGCGACGTCCTCGTCGGGGATCCCCATAGGTCCCGACGGTACCGCGTCCGCCGGCCGGGCCGTCCGGCGCCGCCTAAGCCTTGGTGGTGGCCTTGGTCGTCGCCTTGCCCTTGGCCTGGGCCTTGGCCCGCTCGCCGGACCGGACGGCGGTGTGGCCGGCCAGGACCGCCTGGGCGGCCGCCAGCCGGGCGATCGGCACCCGGAACGGCGAGCAGCTCACGTAGTCCAGCCCGGCCTGGGCGAACGTCTGGATCGACTCGGGGTCGCCCCCGTGCTCGCCGCAGATGCCGAGCTTCAGCTTGGGCCGCGTGTTGCGTCCTTTGGTGGCGGCCATCTTGATGAGTTGTCCCACGCCCACCTGGTCGAGGGTGGCGAAGGGG
>PMFY01000191.1 GCA_003157945.1 Acidimicrobiaceae bacterium
CCGAGGATGGACTGGCGCACCCTGCGGAGCTCACCCGCGCCCTGGCACTCGGGACACCGGTCGACCGCGGTGCCGGGTGCCGCACCGGATCCTTCGCAGGTGTCGCAATGGACGGGGACCGTGACGTCCACCTGACGCTGGACGCCGAACACCGCCTCACGGAACGTGAGGTCCACGGTCAGCTCCGCGTCAGGTCCCGGAGTGGGCCCGGTACGGCGGCCGCGACCGCCCTGTGCCCCACCCATGCCGCCGAAGAAGGCGTCGAACAGGTCACCCAGCCCGCCCGGGCCGAACGGATCACCCGGACCGGGGCCGCCGCCGGCCTGACCGAACACTCCTGCGTGCCCGAAGCGGTCGTACCGGGCCCGGCGCTCGGGGTCCCGCAGGACCTCGTAGGCGAGGCTGATCTCCTTGAAGTGCTCGTCGTCCTCGGAGCCGGCCTGGTTGGTGTCCGGGTGGAATTCCCGGGCCTTCGACCGGTAGGCGCGCTTGAGCTCCTCGTCCGTGGCGTCCCGACCGACGCCGAGCAGTTCGTAGAGGTCGGTGTCGGTCATCGGGACGCCTCGCCGAGGCGCTCGCCCAGCCGGTCACCCACGACCTTGGCGGCGGCCAGGGCCAGGGGGTAGTTCATCCGGGTCGGTCCGAGCAGACCGATCGTGCCGGTCTCGACCCCGTCGACGGACACCGGCATGACCACGATCGCGCACGAGGCGAGCGGCTCGACGCCGTGCTCGGTGCCGATGGCCACGGTCAGGCCCGTGTCGATGATGTCGCGCAGCAACGAGACCACGACGAGCTGCTGCTCCAGGATCGTCAGGACGGACCGCACGGTGTCCACCGCGTCGAAGGCGGCGGCCATCCGCGACGACCCACCCACGAAGAGCTGCTCGGACCCGTCGGCCCCACCGAGGTCGTGGAGCGCCAGGACCCCGGCGGCCACCACGGCGTCCACCGTCGGCTTGCCGCTCGAGGCGGCGGTGGCACCGACCGTCGCCAGGGTGCTGCCGAGCGCATGGGCGGCGAGTCGCCCACCCGCCTCGGACAGGACCGCCTCGTCGGCGTCCTCGGGGAGCTCGATCGACTGCTTCTGGACGGCCCCGTCGGCCAGGACCACGACCAACAGGCCGAGCCGATGTCCGAGGCCGACGATCTGCACCGAGCGGACGGCCGCCGACTCGTGGGACGGCCCCACCACCATCGCCGTGCAGTCGGTGAGATCGGCGAGCAGGCCCGACGTGCGCTCGAGCATCTGTTCGATCTCGCCGTGGGCGTGGTCGAAGAACTGCCGCACCTGCTGCCGACCGCCCGGATCGAGGGATCCGTTCCCCCCGAGATGGTCGACGAAGAACCGGTAGCCCTTGTCGGTCGGGATGCGGCCGGCACTGGTGTGGGGCTGGACGAGGTACCCGTCCCGCTCGAGCGCCGCCATGTCGGAGCGTACGGTGGCCGACGAGACGCTCACCCCGGGCGCGTCGACCACGTGCTGCGACCCGACGGGCAGGGCCGATCCGATGTACTCGGTGACCACGGCCGTGAGGATCGCCGCCTTGCGGTGGTCCAGGTCCGCGTCGGACTGCGCTGCATGCTCGTTCTTGCGGTCATCGACGGTCGGCATGGGCTCACCAGGGAGGAGTCGTGCGTGGCCGGACNNCTCGGCTCGACCTGCGTCGCGGCGCCCATGGCGTGCGGGACTCTCGTCGGGCGGAGGCGGTGCCGTGCGGGTCCGCGGCGGGCGGGTCGCAGGGAGGTGCTGGCGGTCTCAGGCGGAGGCCGTGTCAGGTGCTGGCGGTCTCAGGCGCTGGCGGTCTCAGGCGGAGGCGATGAACATCCGCTCGGTCATCGCCGGCCCGAGCGCGATGGCCGCAGTCCCCATGACCAGGGTGAGCGTGCCGTCCGGGGCCCGGGACTGGACGACAGCGGTCGTACCCGGGGTCAGCCCGTTGTCGCCGAGGTAGGAGAGCGAATCGGCTTCGTGTTCGACGCTCTCGGTGATGCGCAGGAGTCGGACGTGGTCACCGGGTTGCGCGTCGGCGAGCCGCTTCTGCGTGGTTCCGTCCGGTCCGGCCCCCGGGATCGGATTGCCGTGCGGACATGTCGTGGGGTTGTCCAGGAGCACCACGAGGCGCGCCTCCACGTCATCGGAGATCACGTGTTCCCACCGACCCGCCTCGACGTGGGCCTTGTCCCAGTCGAGACCGATGATGTCGACGAGCAGGCGCTCGGCCAGGCGGTGCTTGCGCACGACGCCCTCGGCCAGGAGCCGTCCCGGCGGGGTCATGGTGATCCGGCGGGCACTTCGACTGATCAGCCCGTCGGCCTCGAGGCGGTCCAGCATCTCCGAGACGGAGGGGGCCGCCTTGCCCAGCCGTTCCGCCACCCGGGCCTGGATCACCGGGATCCCCTCCTCCTCGAGGGCGAAGATCGTCTCGAGGTACTCCTCGACCGGAGGGTGGAAGCGGTCCTGCACGTGCCGATACTACGGCACGTGCGCCCCGGACGGGTCGGCCGCCCCGGGGCTGCGCCGTGCACGGGTCCACCGGTAGTCTGGCCCGATGGGCGACCCGGCGGCGACGGTTCTGATGTCGACGCGCGATCGAGCGGAGCACCTGGGGCCGACACTCGACGGAATCCTGGCTGCCGCGCGTCATGCCCCCTTCGAGGTCGAGCTGCTCGTCATCGACAACGGTTCGACCGACCGGACGCCGGACCTGCTCGTCGACCTGGCCCGGACGAATCCCGAGGTCGTCATCACCAACGATCCCGTCCCGGGCAAGTCCGGTGCCCTCAACCGGGCATTGGCACTCGTCCGAGGGCGGGCCGTCCTGTTCACCGACGACGACGTCCACGTGCCGGTGACCTGGCTCGAGGACATGGCCGGACCGATCCTGTCCGGGTCGGCCGACGCCGTCTGCGGGCAGGTGGTCCTGGCTCCCCACCTCGACCGCCCCTGGCTCACCCCGGCGCTCCGCATCGACCTGGCGGAGTTCCTCGACGTGTCGGGGCCCGCTCCGGGCATGGTCGGGGCCAACATGGCCGCGTCGACCGATGCCGCCCGCAGCATCGGGTTCGACGAGGAGCTCGGGCCGGGTGCACGGGGATTCGGCGATGACGTGCTGTTCAATTTCCGGCTGAAGGCCGGGGGCTACCGGCTCACCGGGTGCACGGGGCCACCAGTGGAGCACCACCTGTCCCCCGACCGCCTCAACCTCGCCACCATGCAACGCCTGGCCCGGGCGAATGGCTCGAGCCACGCCTACCTCTGGCACCACTGGCTCCATGCCGACCTCCGCTGGCTCCGGCTGCGCAGGTGGCGGGCCCAGCTCCAACTCGCCCGGCTCCGCCGCGGCCCGCAGCTGCCGGACGGGATCACGAAACGCGAGTACGACCTCCTGTACGCCGAGAGCTTCGCCACCGAGATGGCGGCGCTGCGCGGCACTCCCCGCAACTATCCCGGGAGGACGGGTTCGGGCGCCGATGACCACGGGCGCGACGTGCCCGTGAGCCCCTGACGCTCCGACCGGCCCCGGCGACCCG
>PMFY01000376.1:0-3187 GCA_003157945.1 Acidimicrobiaceae bacterium
GGCGGCCCTGACGACGCTGGCGGCGTCACGCACGGCCGCACTCCTCGCCCACCCGGCCGCACTCCACCACCAGGGTGGTGACGCGATGGCGGTCGCCATGACGTCCGGCTACGCCCGGGCCTTCCTCATCGCCTCGGTCGTGGTGCTGATCGGGGGGCTGCTCGGGCTCGTCATCCCGCCGCCGAAGGCACCGGGTGCCGACGTCGCCGATCAGCCGGCGGAGCCGTTCGCCGTCGAGGGCTGATCGCCCGGCTCCGCGGTGGGCGTCACCCGCGGACCCGGGCCGCGCCGTAGCGACCTCGGCCACAGCCTCCGCTGGAGCACGACGTCGAGCTCGGCGGCGAATGCCGTGAGCAGCGTGCCGAGGCCGATCCACCAGACCAGGACGATGACCGTGGCGAACGTCCCGTAGAGGGTGCGGTAGTGCCGGAGCTCGTGGTTCACCAGCAGGGTGTCCAGGAACTGGAGCACCGTCCAGCCCACCCCGGCGACGAGCGCACCCCGCCACAGCGTGCGACCCCGATCGGGCACGGCGAGGACGACGGCGAACCCGCCCCAGAACATGGCGACGTTGACGACCAGTGAGCCGGCGAAGCCCACCAGGGCCGAGGCCGGCCCGAGTCCGCCGAAGGTGCCGACCCCGGAGATGACGCCTCCGGCGATGAAGCCGACCCCGAGGATGACGAGGAACGCCACGGCCCGCGGCAACCACCGCCCGAAGGTCGGCAGCGCCTCCCGGGGGACCGACCACACCGTGGCCATGAGGATCTGGGCACTGCGGCTGAGGCGGAGACAGCCGTAGACCAGCCAGAGCAGCACCACGACGAGGAAGATCCCGCTGCGGTCGCTCAGTCCGTTGATGTTGGCCCGCAGCTCGGTGCCGATCTCGGGGAACTGGCGGAGCGCGGCGTCGATGACGTCCTGCTGGACGGCCTTGTGCCCGACCAACACGATCTCCACCACCGTGAGCAGGATCAGGAGCAGGGGGAACACGGCCAGGAACGCGGAGTACGCCAGCAGGTTGGCCAGGCGCCCCGCACCGTCGTCGTACCACTTGGCGAGTACGGCGGACACCACCGCGGTGGCCCGGTGGCGCTGGAGCCGGTCGTCGAGGCGGTCGAGCCACCCCGGCGGGACGGGATCGGCGGCGGCGGGCGTCCCGCCGGACGCGGTCGCCGACGTCGGTGCGGACGGGTCGGTCACGGGTCGAGGAGTCCGAGCCGGCCGTGGACGGCGAACTCGTCGCGGAGCGCAGCGACTCCGGTCGGCTCGAGCGGCTCGTAGACCGGCGACGAACCGGCGCGTCCCGGACGGAGCCGGTACCGGGCATCACCACCCCGCCACCAGCCCTCGTGGCGCAGCGACGTCTTGGTCACCTTGCCGTTGGCCGTCTGGGGCAGGGCCGNNAGCGCGGCCATCACCTGGTCGCCGGAACGGGGGTCGGGGACCCCGTAGACGGCGACGGCCGCCACGTCCGGGAACCGGACCAGCACCCGCTCGACGGGGCCGGCCGTCAGGTTCTCGGAGTCGACCCGCAGCCAGTCGCCGCCCCGCCCGGCGAACCAGAACCAGCCGTCCGCGTCGCGGTAGGCCAGGTCGCCGGTCCAGTACCAGCCGTCCCGCAGTCGCTCGGCGGTGGCCTCGGGGTCGTTGTAGTAGCCCTCGAAGCGACCGGAACCCGAGCGGTTCACGATCTCCCCCACCGCCGCGTGCCCGTTGCGGAGTGCCCCGGCCGCGTCGAACTCGGCCGGCGGGCACTCCCGGCCCGTGACCGGATCGACCACGACCACGTCCTCGGACGGCCGGCCGAGCGAGCCGGTGGGCGTGCCCGGCACCCGGTTGATGGCGACTCCCCCCTCGCTCGAGCCGTAGCCCTCGGTGAGGACGCAGCCGAACCGCTCCTGGAACGCCGCGTGGTCCGCCACGGAGGCCTCCGTGCCGAATCCCCGACGCAGGGTGCAGTCGGCGTCGTCCGGGGCGGGGGGCGTGGCCAAGACGTAGGCGAGGGCCTTGCCGACATAGGTGAAGGTGGTCACGCCGTAGCGGCGGACGTCCGGCAGGAAGCCCGAGGCACTGAACCGGCGGGCGAGGGCCACCGTCGCCCCGGCGACCAGGGTCGGGCCCCACAGGACCATGAGGGCGTTGCCGTGGAAGAGGGGCATGGCGCAGTAGGCGACGTCGTCCCGCACGTAGCCGTAGGCCTCGGCCGACCGGAGGGCGATCGAGGCCAGGCGGCCCTGGGTGCAGCGGACCGCTTTGGGCGCCCCGGTGGTGCCCGAGGTGAACAGCAGCAGGTACAGGTCGGCCGCCTGCGGTCGGGCCCGGGCCACGAGGGCGGCGGCGTCGACGTCGCCGTGGGCGGCCACGCGCTCGCCGTAGCCCGGGTCGTCCACCCGGAGGACGAGACGGTCGGGCACCCCGGTGTCCAGCCCGTCGAGCAGGGCCGCGCCCTCGGCGTCGGTCACCAGCACCCGGCAGTCGGTGCGGCGGAGGTCGCCCGCCAGTGCCTCCCCCCGGCGCGTCGGGTTGATGCCGACCACCACCGCCCCCGCCAGCGCGGCGGCCCCCAGCCAGAACAGGTACTCCGGCTCGTTGTCGAGGAGCACACCGACGTGCGGCGGCTCGACCTCCCCCATCGACAGCAGCAACGCCGCCCGCGCGGCGCTGGCGGCCACGGACTCCGACCAGGTCCACACCCGGTCGTCCACCACGACCGCGGGGTGGTCGTCCGCGGCCCGGGCCAGGAGGAGATCGGCGACGGACGGCGTCCCCTCGGGGTATCCGTCGAAGATCACCGTCCCACCTCGACGTAGAGGCTCTGGAGCGCCCGGCCGATCCGGCCTCGGACGTCCCACAGGGCCGACTCGGCCGTTCCGGTGCCCAGGGGCCCGAACCGCGTGCGGGCATCGAGGCAGACCCACTCCCCCTCCGGATGACGGTGGAGGTACACGGTGAGGTCGGGGTTGATGAAGAGGTACGAGCCGAAGTCGAGCTCGGAGCCGATGCCGTTGCCGAAGTCGGACACCGCCGTGGCCCGCTGCGCCGGCGTCGGCTCCTCACCGGCCACGACCGGGACCCGCAGGCGGAACCAGGCCGTGGCCGGCCCGGGGCGGTCGATCCCACCCCGGACGTACCGGATGTCCACCCCCCCGTTGTGGAACCCGGTGTAGCCGCTGATGCCGGAGGG
>PMFY01000376.1:3194-5110 GCA_003157945.1 Acidimicrobiaceae bacterium
CCACCCGTGCGGTGACCGTCAGGGGTGCCGTGCCCACCGGTCGGACCAGTTCGAGGGTGAGGCGGACCAGCTGCAGTCCGTCGTCGGGGGGCACGGCGCGCTCGGTGGCCCGCGTGACCACGGCGGCGACCGGACCTCCGTGGAGCGACTCCGGCGACCACGGACCACGGGCGAGACCGGTCGGGACGAGGGAGTCGCCGTCCGGGACGAACAGGGCGGGTTCGCCCTGGGCCGGGGTGGCGGTCATGGCCGCGACGCTAGCGGTGGAGCGGCGGGAGAACCGCGCCTACCATCGGTCCGCCGACCGGTCCGTGGGACCGGTCGGGCACCGCGATCGTCCGACACCGGACCCGAACCAAGGAGCACGATGGCTGAGCGCACTGCAGAGATCGACGTCGAGGGNNTGGATGCCGGGGATGGAGTCCTGCCGCCTGGAAGGCGACAACCGGATCCTCGACACCATGGGCATGACGATCACCGAGAAGCTCGTGGCGCGCGACGACACGGCTCGGGCCATCACCTACGGCATCGTCGACGGGGTGCCCGTCGAGTCCCACGAGGCGACCATCACCGTGACGCCGGTCGGTTCGGGCAGCCACGTCACCTGGGTCGTGGACGCGGCACCCGACGAGATGGCCGACCTGATGCAGACCATCTACCAGCAGTCGCTCGAAGCCCTCAAGGCCCACGTCGAGGGATGACCGGTGGCCCGCCACCGGCCGGGTCGGACCCGGTCGGTGGCCACCGCTACCAGGTGGGAGCCACCACCTCCGCCCCCCTCGACGCGGTGTGGCCGCTGGTCGGCCAGGCCCGTCGGTGGTCGGACTGGTCGTTCCTCACCCGCTCCGTCCTGGAGCGTGACGGATCGCCCGAGCCCGACGGTGTCGGCGCCGTGCGCCACTTCAGCCGGTACGGGGTCGGCTCGCGTGAGGAGGTCGTGGCCTGGGACCCGCCGCACCACCTCGCGTACCGGATCCTCAGCGGCTTCCCGGTGCGCAACTACCGGGCCGACGTCACACTCACCCCGGAGGGGTCCGGGACCCGCATCGACTGGACCGGCACCTTCGATCCCAAGATCCCCGGTTCGGGCCGCGTCCTCGACGCCGTCCTGCCGGCCATGATGCAGCGCTTCGCCGACGCCCTGGCCCGGTTCGCGGACGGGTCCCCCGGCGGCAACTAGGAGCGGGCGGTCAGGCGGATCCGGCCAGTCGGGCCGCCCGGCGCCCGACCTCGTCACGGGCCCGGTCGACATCCACGGTCCGGTGCTCCCGGTCGACCACCACGGGCACGCCGCCGACCCACACGTCGGTGACCAGTCGGCTCGACGCCGACCACACCAGGTGCTCCAGGAGCATGGCGTCGTCGAGCAGGGGCACGAACGCCGGGTCGTCCAGGGAGATCGCCACCATGTCCGCCTTGGCCCCCGGGGCCAGGACGCCGAGATCGGGGCGGTCGAGGGCCCGTCCGGCCCCCCGGGTGGCCAGGTCGAGGGCCACCGCGGCCGGGAGGGCGCCGGCATCGCCGCTCCGGAGGCGGGCCAGCATGGCGGCCAGCCGCATCTCCTCCCACAGGTCGAGGTCGTTGTTGGAGGCCGGCCCGTCGGTCCCGAGGCCGACCCGGACGCCCCGGGTCAGGAGGTCGACGAGCGGGGCGATCCCCGAGGCGAGCTTGGCGTTCGACTGGGGGCAGTGGGCCACGGCCACGTCACGATCCACGTAGACGTCGAGGTCCTCCGGTGACAACCAGATGCTGTGGGCTGCCAGGACCCGACCGTCGAGGACCCCGGCATCGGCCAGCACCTTCGGCACCGACCCGCCGTGCGCCGCGCTGAACGCGTCCCCTTCTCCCTCTGTCTCCGCCAGGTGCAGGTGGAACAGGGCGCCGCGGGCGCGGGCGGCGCGCAGCGCCGCCCGCGC
>PMFY01000473.1:0-5403 GCA_003157945.1 Acidimicrobiaceae bacterium
GTGTCGATGCGTGTTGCATGGTGCCCGTGCACATCGTCATCGTCGGTTGCGGCCGGGTCGGTTCCGGCCTGGGCGCGGACCTCGCCGCCCAGGGTCACTCCGTGGCCATCATCGACCGCAATCCCAAGGCGTTCCGCAGGCTGCCGGCCGACTGGTCGGGGACGACCGTGATCGGGTCCGGCTTCGACCGCGACGACCTGGACGAGGCGAAGGCCACCGAGGCGTCCGCCCTCGCCGCCGTCACCAGCGGGGACAACTCCAACATCCTCACGGCCCGCATCGCCCGGGAGACCTACGGGATCCCGAACGTGGTGGCCCGCATCTACGACCCCCGCCGGGCCCAGATCTACCTGCGCCTGGGCATCGCCACGGTGGCCACCGTGTCCTGGACCATCGACCAGGTCCGCCACCAGCTGCTGCCGAGCGCGGTGGAGTCCGAGTGGTCCGACCCGACCGGCAGCGTCTCGCTCATCGAGCGCCGCCTGCCCGAGCGGTGGGCGGGCAAGCGCCTCGCCGACCTGTCGGTCCCGGGCGAGGTGACCCTCGTGTCGGTCACCCGGTCCGGCGTCGTCCGCCTCGACTTCACCGACCTGGTCGGCCAGGACGGCGACGTCCTCCACCTCATCGTCACCGGCGAGGCGCTCCAGCGGTTCCAGGAGCGGTTGCACGGAACCGACACCGACGGCACCGGAGGCCGGCCATGAAGGTCGCCATCGCCGGTGCGGGCAGCGTGGGAACGGCCATCGCCTCCGACCTCCACGCCGCCGGCCACGAGGTCCTGCTCATCGAGCAGGACCCGGACCTCGTCGCCCGGCAGCGGGGTGAGCTGGACGTGACCTGGGTGGTCGCCGACGCCTGCGAGGTGGCCTCGCTCGACGCCGCCGGCCTGGCCACCGTCGACGTGGTCGTGGCCGCCACCGGCGACGACGAGGACAACCTGGTGGTGTCGCTGCTGGCCAAGCAGGAGTTCGCCGTGCCCCGGGTGGTGGCCCGCGTCAACCATCCGAAGAACCAGTGGCTCTTCACCGAGTCATGGGGCGTCGACGTCTCGGTCTCCACCCCCCAGCTCCTGACGGCGCTGGTGGAGGAGGCCGTGTCGGTGGGCAGCCTGGTGCGCCTGCTGCGGTTCGAAGGAGGCAACGCCCACCTCGTCGAGGTGACGCTGGCCGACGACTCGCCGGCCGACGGGGTGTCGGTGGCCGACCTCGGCGTGCCCCGCGACGCCACCATCGTGGCCGTGGTCCGGTCCGACCACCTCATCGTCCCCCGGGGCGACACCCGACTGGCCGTCGGCGACGAGGTCCTCGTGCTCATCACCGCCGACGCCGAGGACGAGGTACAGCGCCTGCTGGTCGGGCCCTGACCGCGATGCGGGCGGCCTTCTTCGACCTCGACAAGACGGTCATCGCCAAGGCGTCGATCGCCGCGTTCGGCCGTCCCTTCTACCGGGGCGGGCTGATCAACCGCCGGCTCATCGCCCGGTCGGTCGTCTCCCAGATCATCTACCTCCACCTCGGCGCCTCGGAGCAGAAGCTCGCCCGGGTCCGGGAGTCCATGCTGGCCCTCACCAAGGGCTGGGACCGCGAGCAGATCCGCGAGATCGTCCGGGAGGCACTCGAGGAGACCGTCGAGCCGATCATCTACGCCGAGGCCCTCGACCTGATCGAGGCCCACCGTGCCGCCGGGTACAAGGTGTATCTGGTGTCGGCCTCGCCCGAGGAGATCGTCGAGCCCCTGGCCGAGCACCTCGGCGTCGACGGCTGCATCGCCACCCGGGCCGTCGTCGACGAGGAGGGCCGCTACGCGGGGGAGATGGAGTTCTACGCCTACGGCCCCTTCAAGGCCGAGGCGATGCGTGGCGCTGGCCGAGGCCGACGGGATCGACCTGGCCGAGTCGTGGGCCTACTCCGACTCCTACACCGACCTGCCGATGCTCGAGGCGGTCGGCCACCCCGTGGCGGTCAACCCCGACCGCGTCCTGGCCAAGACGGCCAAGGAGCGCGAGTGGGAGGTCATGCAGTTCACCAAGCCGGTGCGCCTCCGCGACCGGGTCAGCGTGCCGAGTCTCTCGACCACGGCGACCGCCGCCGGTGTCACTGCGGTGGCGACGGCCGGGGCGCTGGTGGCCTGGCGGCTCACCCGCCGCGTCCACTCCTGAGCCCGGCGCGCTCCGGGCCCGCCGACGTCAGGTCGCCCGGACACCCGCCCTACGGGCGCGACAGCACCAGGTGGCCAGGGGATCGGTGTCGGCGCCCCGTCCCTCCGCGCCGTCGACAGGGGGCACCTGACGGCCGCGCGCGGCCGGGGCCCCCTGCGGGGTCGGGTGCCGAGGGGTAGGGGGGTCCGCTCAGGCGGAGCGGAGCCGCTGAGCGGCCACGGCACCGAGGGCGATGATGACGATGAGGATCACGAGCTTCTTCATGGGGAGGATCTTACCCACTCCCCCGGCCCCCGGATCCAGTGGGACCGTGGTGGCCCGCCCGCCGGGGGGCGGCGGTCCCGATCAGACGGTCAGGAGGTCGCGTGCCCCGGTGTCCGAGGACGGGTGCCGCAGCTTCGACATGGCCCGGGCCTCGATCTGGCGGATGCGCTCGCGGGTCAGGTTGAAGTGCTCGCCGACCTCCTCGAGGGTCCGGGGCTCGCCCCGATCGAGACCGAAGCGCAGGCGGAGGATCTCCCGCTCCCGCTCGTCGAGCGGCGACAGCAGGCGGCCGATCTCCTCGGGCAGCAGCGACACCGCCGCCACCTCGAACGGCGACTCGGCCGACCGGTCCTCGACGACGTCGCCCAGCTCGGCGTCGCCGTCCTCGCGCAGCGGCTCGGACAGGGACAGCGGCTCGGCCCGGAAGCGCAGGGCCTCGACCAGCTTGTCCTCGGGCATCTCGACCTCGGCACCCAGCTCGGCGAGCGTGGCCGGTCGGCCGTACTTGAGCTCGAGTCGGGCCTGGGCCTTCTGCACCCGGGCCAACGTGTCACCGGCGTGGACCGGCAGGCGGATGGTGCGACCGGTGTTGGCGATGCCGCGGGTGATGGCCTGTCGGATCCACCACGTGGCGTACGTCGAGAACTTGAAGCCCTTGCGNNAGGTTGCCCTCCTGGATGAGGTCCAGCAGCGGCAGGCCGGAGGCCTGGTACTTCTTGGCGATCGACACCACCAGACGCAGGTTCGACTGGACGAAGGTCTGCTGGGCCGACTCCCCCTGGAGGACGGTCCGGCGGAGCTCGCGCTTCTTGGCCGGCGTGAGGCCCTTGGGTGCCGACTGGATCTGGGCGTCGGCCTCCCGCCCGGCCTCGATGGCCTGGGCCAGGCGCACCTCGTCGTCCTTGGTGAGAAGAGGGTACTGACCGATGTCGGTCAGGTACAGACGTACGAGATCCTCGTCGTCCCGCTCGAGCCGCTCCTTTGCCAAGATCACCAGGTCCTTCGGTTTCCCACCTGCGTGGGGACGCTCCGCCCTCCGGAGGGACGCCCGATGAGGGGACCGACGGAGTGGGGGCGAATTCGGGCGCAACGATCGCTGCTCAATGCAGTTTACCGGACGCGTCAAGTCCCCCGAACGGCGCGCGCCGTCACCCGGGGGAGGCCCGCCGTCAGTCCTCGGGGACCCCGTCGGGGAGGGTCACGAGACCGGAGTGGGCGCCGGCCGCCACGGCCACCGATTCGAGGTGGGCCTGGAACTCGTGGACCGCGGCCACGTCGTGGGGGCGTTGCATCAGGCGCTGCACCAGTCGCTCGCCGGCCAGCCAGTCCTCGACCTCGTCCCGCAGCACCAGCCGCAGCGCGCGGCGGAGCGGCGCGTCGGCCACCGGCGCGGCCACCCGGAGGTGGCGCGTGTAGGTCGTGACCAGCCGCGGCAGCACCACCCGGTACAGCCCGGCCAGTCGGGGCAGTGCCCCCGGACGCGGGGCCCGCACGCGGTCGGCGGGCGGCCACGACGACCCGGGACCGACCTCGGGCACCTCGATGCCGTCCAGCGCGGCGAGCAGCGCGGCCGCGGCCGGCGACGGCCCGGTGAGGGCGTCGGGGTCGACCCCGGCCCGCACCGGGAGCCGGTCGGCGAACAGCTCGGCGTGCCACGCGTGGCGCATGCTCTGCGCGTCGAGCAGCACCTGCACCCCGGCCAGCGGGAGGTCCGACACCCACGCGCCGAGGGTGGCGTACAGGGCCGTCTCGATCCATCGGTACTCGCCGACGAGTGCGGCCGTCGTGCCGAGCGGGAGCGACGGGCCGGCCGCGTCGGCGACCCCGTCGTCGATGAGGTCGTACGGGAGCTCAGACAACGGAGGGCGTCCCGTCCGCCCGGGGTGCGACCCGGGTCACCGAGCGGTAGTGGTTGGTGATCGGCATGCGGCGATCCTTACCGAAGGCCTTGCCCGAGATCCGGACCCCCGGCGGCATCTGGCGCCGCTTGTACTCGGCACGGTCGACGAGGCCGACCACCCGGGCCACCACGTCGGGGGCGAAGCCCTCGGCCACCAGGTCGTCGGCCGACCGGTCGCCCTCCACGTAGCCCACCATCACCGGATCGAGCACCTCGTAGGGCGGCAACGACTCGTCGTCGCGCTGGTCCGGTCGCAGCTCGGCCGACGGGGCCTTCACCAGTACCGCCTCGGGGATGAGCTCCCTCCCCGCCCGGGCGTTGCGGTAGCGGCAGAGCTCGTAGACGAGGGTCTTGGCCACGTCCTTGATCACCGCGAACCCGCCGGCCGAGTCGCCGTACAGCGTCGAGTAGCCGGTGGCCATCTCGCTCTTGTTGCCCGTGGTCAGCACGATCCACCCGTTGGCGTTGGACAGGGCCATCAGCAGCACCCCCCGGATACGGCTCTGCAGGTTCTCGTCGGTCAGGCCGGTCGGCTCGCCGCCGAGCAGCGGGGTCAGCGTGTCCGCCAGCGCCCGGTGGGCCGCCTCGATCGGGGCCCGGGCCAGGTCGATCCCCAGGGCCGCGGCCAGCGACTCCGCGTCCGACACGGAGCCCCCGCTCGAGTACCGCGACGGCATGGCCACCCCGTGGACGTGCCCGGGGCCCAGGGCGTCGACCGCCACCGCCGCCACCAGCGACGAGTCGATCCCGCCGGACAGGCCGATCACCGCATCGCTGAAGCCGTTCTTGCCCAGGTAGTCCCGGGTGCCCAGCACCAGCGCCTCGTAGACCTCGGCCACGGGGTCGAGCACCGGCGCCACCGGTCGGGCCGGGGGACCGGCCGGCGCCCGGCCGGCCGACGACACGGCGACCCGTTGCGGCCCGTGGGGGCCCTCGCCCGGGGGGACCTCGACGTCGCAGACGAGCACCTCCTCGACGAACTGTCCCGCCGAGGCCAGCAGGCCGCCGTCGGCACCGACCACGACCGAGGCCCCGTCGAAGACCAGTTCGTCCTGCCCGCCCACCTGGTTGACGTAGACGA
>PMFY01000473.1:5451-9020 GCA_003157945.1 Acidimicrobiaceae bacterium
CGTCGAAGACCCCGTAATTGGGCAGCATCCGTTTCACGTAGCGACCCAGGACCTCGCCGCCACGGCACACCGCGGCGGCATTCACCAGGGCGCCCCCCGGCCCGACGTCGACGTAGCCGACGACGGCGGCGCAGTCCCCCGTTCCGGCCACGACCTCGGCGAACGCGGCGAGGTTGTCGGCCACGAAGGCCGGACGGCCGAGCAGGTCCTCGGGCGGGTAGCCGGTGACCGTCAGCTCGGGCAGGACGGCGAGGTCGGCACCGGACCGCTCGGCGGCGGCCAGGGCCCCGAGCGTGCGCCCCACGTTGCCGGCCAGGTCCCCCACCACCGTGTTGACCTGGCATGCGGCGACCCGGATCTGCGGCATCGGCCCAGACTATCGGGGTGCCCGGGGCCCACCACCGGCCCACCGGGGCCCCGGACCGGGCGGATTCTCCCTGGTGGGGAGGGTGTCGAGGCTGTTCATGCTCCGTTCACAATCGGGTAACGGCGGGGAAATGACGTGCTGCCACAGTGTGTGGACCCCCTGGGGAGGCAGGCCCCGCCCGGGACCCCGTCGGGGGTCCGGTGGTACTTTCGGCCCCCCAGGGCCGTGGAGTAGCAGAGCAACCGAGCAATAGAGGAGTGCACGTGCCGTATCAAGCTGAGTACATCTGGATCGACGGGACCGAGCCGTCCCCGCTCCTCCGGAGCAAGACCCGGATCGTTCCCGACGGCGAGGAGCCGGGCATCTGGGGCTTCGACGGTTCGAGCACCAACCAGGCCCTCGGCCACGACTCGGACTGCGTGCTGCGGCCCGTCTGGTCCTGTCCCGACCCGCTGCGCGGCCCCAACGACAAGCTCGTCATGTGCGAGGTCGAGCTCACCGACTACTCGCCGCATCCCACGAACACCCGGGCGAAGCTCCGCGCCATCGTCGAGCAGTACGGCGACCAGGAGCCCATGTTCGGCATCGAGCAGGAGTNNGCCTGCATCGACGCCGGCATCGGCATCGAGGGCACCAACGCCGAGGTGATGATGGGCCAGTGGGAGTTCCAGCTCGGCGTGCTGTCGCCGCTCGACATGGGCGACCAGCTGTGGGTGGCCCGGTGGCTGCTGTTCCGCATCGCCGAGGACTTCGGCGTGTTCGCCACGCTCGAGCCCAAGCCGATCCTCGGTGACTGGAACGGTGCCGGGGCCCACACCAACTTCTCGACCAAGGCCATGCGCGAGGACGGCGGCTGGGACGCCATCATCGCCGGCTGCGAGGCCATCGGGAAGCGCGTGGACGAGCACATCGCCGTCTACGGCGTCGGCATCGAGAGCCGGCTGACCGGTGCCCACGAGACGGCCCACTTCACGAAGTTCAGCTACGGCACCTCCGACCGGGGCGCCTCGATCCGCATCCCGTGGAAGGTGGCCCTGGACAAGAAGGGCTGGCTCGAGGACCGTCGTCCGAACGCCAACATGGACCCCTACGAGGTCACCGCGATCATGGTCGAGACCGTCTGCGGCGACGCCGCCGGGAGCTGACCGCCGACGGGCCGGTACGGCCCGTCACGTACTCGGACGTCCACAGAACCGGGTCCCTCGGGACCCGGTTCTGTGCGCTCCGGACCGACCGCTTCGACCGATACACCCACCACCTGCGACAATGAGGGGATCGAACCCGACGACCCCACTCAGCGCGCCCCGTCCCCGGAGGTGCAGGACCCCATGAGGAGCCAAGAGGAGTACGTCCTCCGGACGGTGGAGGAGCGCGGCATCCGGTTCGTCCAACTCTGGTTCACCGACGTGCTGGGCACCCCGAAGACCTTCAGCATCACCCCCGCGGAGCTCGAGAACGCCCTCGACGAGGGNNTCGGCCATCGACGGGTTCAGCCGCGTCCAGGAGAGCGACGTGCTGGCCCGGCCCGACGCCAACACCTTCCAGCTCCTGCCGTGGCACGGCCATGGCCACGGCGGCCCGGACCACCACCACGTCGACGGCGACGCCCAGGTGGCCCGGGTCTTCTGCGACATCGTCGACCTCGACGGCTCGCCCTTCCAGGGGGACCCCCGCCACGTGCTCAAGCGGACGCTCGACCGGGCCCACGCCCAGGGGTTCACCTTCTACGCCGCCCCCGAGATCGAGTTCTTCTACTTCGCCGACAGCGACCCGACCCACGCCCCGACCACGCTCGACACCGGCTCGTACTTCGNNCACGAGATCGACCTGCGCTACACCGACGCCCTCACCATGGCCGACACGGTCATGACGGTCCGGCTCGTGGTCAAGGAGATGGCCCGCCAACAGGGCGTGTTCGCCAGCTTCATGCCGAAGCCGCTCGCCGGTGTGCAGGGCTCGGGCATGCACACCCACATGTCGCTGTTCCGGGGGGACCAGAACGCCTTCGTCGACCTGGACCGCCCCGGGGGGCTGTCCGAGGTGGCCGAGGGCTTCATCGCCGGGCTGCTGCGGCACGCCGGCGAGATCACCGCCATCACCAACCAGTGGGTCAACTCCTACAAGCGGCTGGTGTCCGGCTACGAGGCGCCGATCCACGTGTCGTGGGCCCGCAACAACCGCTCGGCCCTGGTCCGGGTGCCGGTGGTCAAGGCGGGCAAGTCCGAGTCGACGCGCATCGAGTACCGGGCGCCGGACAGCGCCTGCAACCCGTACCTCGCCTTCGCGGTGATCCTGGCCGCCGGGCTGCGCGGCATCGAGCTGGGCTACGAGCTCCCGCCCGAGGCCGACGCCAACCTGTTCGCGCTGAGCCCTGAGGAGCTCGACGCCAAGGGCATCCTCCACCTGCCCGGGAGCCTGTACGAGGCCCTGACCCTGATGGAGTCGTCCGACCTGCTGGCCGACACGCTGGGCGACCACGTCTTCGAGTGGTTCATCCGCAACAAGCGGGCCGAGTGGGCCGACTACCAGTCACAGGTGACCCAGTTCGAGCTCGACCGGTACCTGCCGCTGCTCTGACGCAGCCGACACCACCCGCCACCGCCCGGACCAGCCCACCACACGATCGAGGAGAGGGGAGCGCCGCCATGGAGCCACTGCTGTGTTTCCCCGCCTCACCGCCGCTGTCCGTGACGTCCGTCCTCGAGCGGGCCGGCTACCCGTGGAAGGGCATCGACCGGACCGACGCCGTCGACGACGACGAGCCCGAGGACGGCTGGTCGGGCGCGGTCATCTGCAGCGGCCCGGACCCCACCTCGGCCTTCGCCCTCTGCCGCCACCTCCGCACCCGCGACGTCCCGCTGGCGCCCGTCCTGGTGGTCGTCCCCACCGGGCAGCTCGGCGAGCTGGAGCTGCGCGAGGACCTGTTCGACGACCTGTGCCTCGAGCCGGTCAATCCCGACGAGCTGGCGGCGCGCCTGGCCCACCTGTTCTGGCGTACCGGGCGGGGCCTCCGCCCGGACCTCCTGGAGCACGGTCCGCTGGTCCTCAACCTCGAGACCTACCAGGCGGCGGTGGCGGGCCGGGTCCTCGACCTCACCTACATGGAGTACGAGCTGCTGCGTTTCCTGGCGGCCCGGCCCGGCAAGGTGTTCACCCGCGAGACCCTGCTCAGCCGGGTCTGGGGGTACGAGTACTACGGCGG
>PMFY01000169.1 GCA_003157945.1 Acidimicrobiaceae bacterium
CGAGATCCGGGCCCAGGCGGCGGCGCTGCCCCGCCAGCTGTGGCCCGAGGGCGCCGTCGTCGGGGCGTGACCCGGGAGGTGGGGGAGTGCGTCGCACCCCCATCCGACCTGCTCGGAGCGGCATTCCGTCCGATTCCAGATAATTCCTATAAAATCGACTGGACAAGTCAGGTATACCGCCGTAGAGTGGGGACATGGCATTCCAGCCGATCATCCGAGGCCGGTGGGGAGCAGTGCGCCCCCATCCTCAGGATCCCTGTTGTCGGTGACCCCGACCACCTGATCCCGGCCCACGCGGCCACGCTCCCCCTCGCATTCCCCGGAAGGAATCCCATGTCACTCGCCCGCTTCGACCCAACCCCCGACGACCACTCCGTCCGCCCCGTCCCGGACCGGACCGACCACCCCTCGACCGACCGTCCGTCCGGGCGGGTCCGACCGGTCGGCTCGCTCTCGTTCCGGGCCCTCCGTGCCATCGCGGCGGGGCTGGCCCGGGTCGAGCAGCCGCTCCCCGCCGACGCGCCGGGCGACGGCGCCCGGTCGTCGCGGCTGATCGCCACCGCCTTCTACGACGTGTGGCTGATCACCTGGCCCGCCGGAGCGGGCCTCGAGCCGCACGACCACGGTGACGTCCGCAGCGTGCTCCAGATCGTCGACGGCGAGCTCACCGAGACGTACTCGGACCGCCTGACCGGAGGGGCGTCGACCGTCCGGACCCTCGGGCGGGGTTCGGTGACCCTCGCCGAGCCCACGGTGGTGCACGGTCTGGCCAACCGGTCGGGCGCCGACGCCACCTCCCTGCACGTCTATTCGCCGCCCCTCGTCGACGTCACCTTCTTCGACCTCCGTCCGGCCGGGGACCTCCACGCGGTGCGCTCGACGCCCGTGGCCGGCCGACCGGCACATGCCACGTCGGTCGGTGCGGTCCTCCCCGGCCCGGCACCCCTCAAGCTGGTCCAGCCATGACCACGACGGACGACCGGCCCCACCGGTGCCGTCCCCATTCGAAGGGCAGTCGGACAACGCCCTATCGATGATGCTCCCGCGCTGCGAGCCGCCCCCCTTTCCCTCGGCTCGCAGCGCGGCGCATCGCTTCCGCACCGACCCCTCCACCGAAGCGGCGGACCGCTACGCCAGGCGCTTGGCCTCGGCCAGGCCGGCGGCGCTGTAGACCCCGTCCGGAAACACGGCGTCCCAGGCGTCGCGCACGCCGCGGAAGTCCTCGCTGGGGCCGTAGGCGGCCCGGGCCGCCTCGACGACCTCGTCGCGGCGGGCCGCCACGACCGGGCCGAGGGCGAACTCCAACTCGGTGTCGATCTGTGCGATCGCCTCGGCGAAGCGGCGCTGGTGGCCGATGAGGCGGACTCCGTCGTTGGGTGGGGTCACGTGGGTTCCTTGTCTGGTGCCGGCTGGGATCGGGCGTGCCCACCGTACCGCTGGGCGCGTCCCGACCGGACGCCGCGACGGCGACCCTCCGTCCGCCCGCCGGCACCGATCGTCCCCCGGATCACCGGGCCTTCAGTAGTCCGGGACAATGGTCGATGACCCTCCCATGAAGTTCCGTGCACTTCCAGGTCTGGTGGTGCTCCCCCTCGTGCTGGTGGGAGTGCTGGCGTCGCCCGCCTCCGGCGCCACCAGCCAGGGCTGCTCGGGCACGGTCGCCTCGGTGGCGGCCCAGGGCGTCCCCCTCGACACGGTCGACCTTCCGGGCCCGGGTGGCTCGACGAAGGACCCGTTCCGGATCCTGTGGGGCGATCCGGTGACGTGGACGGGTCAGACCGCCCAGCCGGTGACCACGGGAACGTGGCGGCTCACGGTGCAGCACCCGGCATGGCTCTTCGCGCTCGGAGAACTGGTGTCCGGACATCCCCACGGTCTGAACGGCACCTTCGACACCGGCCAGGGCGGCCAGAGCTTCACCAACTCGTTCACCCCGAGTGCCATCGAGCCGGTCACGCTGCCCGGCACCTACGACGTCGCCTTCACGGTCACCGGCGACGGGGGCGTCGAGTGCACCGGCACCTTGTCGGTGCGGGTGATCGACAGCCCGTTCCGCAACCCACTGTTCTGGCTGGCGTTCCTGTTGACCTTGGCCGGACTGGTGATGCTCTTCGTCTTCGGGGTCACCAAGCTGACCAGGCCGGTCTACATCCGCAACGGCGAGCGGGAGGGAGTCCGGTGAAGGGCAACCGGAACCGGCACATGCTGGCCAACACGCTCGCCGGGCTCTTCCTGGGGATCGGGGTGAGCCTGATCGTCACCCTCTACGGGCGGGTGGCTTGGAGCACGGCCACGCCCGATGTGATCATCGTGTCCGGTGTCGTCCTCGGACTGGTCGTGGGCCTCCTGCCCGTCCGGACGACCCGGGCGCCGGCACCACCGAAGCGGTAGGCGGCGGAGCGGGCGCCGGCCCGGGCCCCGGCGACCTCACGGACTGACGACCGGGGGTCAGAGCTCCTCGGGCACCATGTCGATGGCGCCGCACGGACACTCGTGGGCGCAGATCCCGCAACCCTTGCAGTAGTCGTAGTCGATGTCGTAGTCGCCGGCCGACGTCAGTTTGAGCACGGCGTTGTCCGGGCACACGGCGAAGCAGTTGTCGCAGCCGAAGCAGTTGCCGCACGACAGGCAGCGCCGGGCCTCGAACACGGCGTTCTCCTCGGTGAGCCCGATGACGACCTCGTCGAAGGTGCTCCGGCGTCGTACCCGCTCGAGCTCCGCCTGCCGGGTGCGGGGGGCGTCGGCGAAGTACCAGGTGTTGAGGCGGTCGAAGGTGGCCGGAGGGGCCGGAGCCGGTTCGGTGGCCGTCCGGCCGGCCAGGTAGGCGTCGATTCCCCGGGCCGCCCGGGCCCCGTGCCCGACGGCCACGGTGGCGGTGCGCGTCGACGGCGACACGTCGCCCCCGGCGAAGACGCCCGGCTCGCTGGTCATCATGGCCGGGGTCAACGCCAGCACGCCGTCCTCGACGGCCAGCGACCCGTCCCCGCCCAGGAGGGAGAGGTCGGTGTCCTGACCGATGGCCAGCACCAGCGAGTCGGCGTCGAGCTCCTCGAACTCCCCGGTCGGTCGGGGCATACCGTCGTCGTCGGACTCCATCCGCTCGACGGTCATCCGGGTGCCGGCAAAGCTTCCGACGGTCGACAGCCACCGGACGGTGACCCCTTCGGCCAGCGCCGCGTCCAGCTCCTCCGGGTGGGCCGGCATCCGGTCCCGGGTGCGGCGGTAGAGGATGACGGCGTCGGTGGCCCCCAGGCGACGGGCCGTGCGGGCCGCGTCGACCGCGGTGTCCCCGCCGCCGTAGACGACCACCCGTCGGCCGAGCCGGGGTGCGTCGCCCGCGGCCACGCCGTGCAGCAGTGCCAGGGCGTCCACCACCCGCGACGAGTCGCCGGCCGGGATGTCGATCCGACGGGCCAGCTGGGCCCCGACAGCCAGGAAGACGGCGTCGTAGTCCCCGGTGTCCCGCTCGGCGCGGACATCGGTCACCGTCCGCCCGAGTTCGAGCTCCACCCCCAGGTCGACGATCCGCTGGATCTCGGCGGCCAGGACATCGCGGGGCAGCCGGTAGGCCGGGATCCCGTAGTGCATCATCCCCCCGGGCTGTTCGGACCCGTCGACGAGGTGCACCGCGTGGCCGAGGCGGCGGAGGTGGTAGGTGGCACCGAGGCCGGCCGGCCCCGAACCGATCACCAGGACCCGCGACCCGGTCGGGGGCCCGGCCCCGGGCAGGGCCCACCCGTGCTCGAGGGCCAGGTCGCCGAGGAACCGCTCCACGCCGTTGATGCCGACGGCCTCGTCGAGCTGTGCCCGGTTGCACGACGTCTCACACGGGTGGAAGCAGATGCGCCCCATCACCGCCGGGAGCGGATTCGTCTCGACCAGCAGGCGCCACGCCGCCTCGTAGTCGCCGGACTCGGCGTGGTAGAGCCAGCCCTGGATGTCCTCGCCGGC
>PMFY01000078.1 GCA_003157945.1 Acidimicrobiaceae bacterium
CTGTCCAGGGTCATGAGGAACTGGGCCGAGGCCAGGATCAGGAGGACCGGCGAGCGACCGCCGCGCCCCGCCGGGGTGGCGTCCGCCGGTCCGGCCCCGGTCACCCCGCTCGCATCGGCCTCCACGACGGGCAAGCTAGCCGCCCCACCGACCCGCGCACGGGAGCCGGCAGGGGCGTGGAGCCGGGCGGGGTGGCGTCAGGCGACCCCCGGGCCGGCGGCCTCGCGGAGCGCGTCGCGGGCGCGGGGGTCGGCGGTACGGTCGACGAGGAGCCGTGCCTGTTCGACGTTGCTCCTCCCGAACACCTCGGCCGAGCCGTGCTCGGTCACGATCACCGAGTGCTGGAACGACGTCGCCGGTTCGAGCAGCCGGGGGACGATGGTCGACGTGTCGCTCCGGTCGTGCCACGAGCGCAGGGCCACGACGGCGTGCCCGCCCGTCGAGTGCAGCGCGCCGGCCACGAAGTCGGGCTGGCCCCCGAAACCCGAGTAGACATCCGAGCGCACGTAGGAGGCGTTGGCCTGGTCGAACAGGTCCACCTGGAGCGCGGTGTTGACCGACAGCATGCCCGGCTGGGCGGCGATCCGGCCCGGGTCGTTGATGACCTCGGTGCGCCGCATGATGAGGCGTGGGTTGTCGTCGGCCCATGCGTAGAGGTCCGGTGAGCCGAACAGGAACGAAGCGCTGACGGGACGGGCGGGGTCGAGCGCTCCGGCGCGGTCGAGTTCGAGGAGTCCGTCGCTCACCATCTCCGACCACACCCCGAGACCCCGGCGTCCGCTCAGCGCCGCGGCTGTCGCATCGGGCAGCTGCCCGATGCCGAGCTGCACCGTCCCGCCGTCGGCCGCATACGCCGCCACCCGGTCACCGATCACCGCGCCGAGGGCGTCGGTGGCGCGGGGCCCGGGGGAGGGGAGGGGCGCGTCGACCTCGATGGCCAGGTCCACCTGGTCCACGTCGAGCAGTGCGTCGCCCCCCGTGAACGGCATGCACGGATTCATCTGGGCCACCACCAGCCCGCCGCGGGCGACGACCTGCTCCACGGCCGCCGGCAGGATGTTGACCTCGATCCCGAGGGAGACCCGGCCGTCCCGCGGCAGCGAGGTGTGGAGGAGCACGGCGTCGGGGGGCCGTGACGTCCCGAAGAGGCGGGGCACGAGGGAGAGCCGCATGGGCAGGTACTCCATGGCGGGGTCACCGCGGACACCGGGGCCGACGAAGGGGGTCTCGGTGAGGAAGCCGGCCCGGCGGGGCCACTCCCCCTGGATGTTGAGCGTGAAGGCCCGGACCCGGGGAAGCGAGGCGTCGAGGATCCGGAGGAGCACCAGGGGTGCGGCGAAATTGCCGGACACCACCACCCGTGGCTCGTCGCCGGGCAGGGCCGCCAACCGGTCCGCCACGTCCGATTCCGTCCCCAGGCGCACGCGCAGAACCTACCGTGCGGGCTCCGGGGCGAAGGTGAACATTGCGCGACAACCATGGCATGCAGGCCGACGTGGCGCGAAACTGCGCCGGGATCGGGGCCGGCCCCGGCGGAGGGAAGGACCATCATGCGATCAGCGGTACGGGGCCGCGTCATGCGGACGGTGGCGGTGACGGCCGCGTCAGTGGTTGCCCTGGGCCTGGCCACGGCCGTGCCCGCCGGGGCCACCGGCCGGGCGCCGGCCGTTCCCCCGGCGGCACCGGCCGGCGTCCGGGCGGTCGCCGGGTTGAAGGACGCGTCCGTCAGCTGGACGGCCGTCGCGGCCCCGACCGGGGAGATCGTCACCCGGTACACGGCGACGAGTTCCGTCGGTTCGAAGCGGGGCCGGCACTGCAGCGCCACCGCCCCCACCACCGGCTGCATCATCGACGGCCTGAAGGACGGCACCCACTACACCGTCGAGGTGCTGGCTGCCGTCGGGATGAAGAAGGGCCCCTACTCGGAGGCGGTGGCCGTCGACCCCGGGACGCCACTGGCTCCGGTCGACGTCGGGGCCACGATCGCCACCGGTCAGTCGTCGGTGTCCTTCGGGGAGGCGTACGACAACGGCTCACCCATCACCTCGTTCACGGCGACGGCGACCGACGTCACCGATGCCGCCCGGGGCGGTCAGTCGGCCAGCGGGGCGTCGAGTCCACTGGTCGTGACCGGATTGACCGACGGTGACACCTACACCTTCACGGTGACGGCCACCAATGCGAGGGGCACCGGCTCACCGTCGGCCGCCTCGGCGCCCGTCGTGCCGGTCCCGGTTCCCGGAACACCGACCGGCGTGTCGGCGGTGCCGGGGTACGGCGATGCGTCGGTGAGCTTCACGCCGCCCGTCGGCCCGGCCGAGTCCTTCACCGTGACGGCTGTCGATCTGTCCGATGCCGCAGCCGGGGGTGAGACCTCCTCCAGCGGGTTCATTCCGGTCGTGGTGACCGGACTGACCGGCGGGGACAGCTACACCTTCACGGTGACGGCGTCGAACGGCCCGATCGTCGGAGCGTCGTCGACCCCGTCCGCACCCGTCGTCCCGTCGACGCTGACCACGCTGAGCGTGGAGGGCTCGAGCTCCGCCGCTGTGGCCATCCAGCAGTGGGTCGGTCAGTTCGCGACGGTCGACCCCGGCGTGGCCATCGACTGGACGGTCAACTCCTCGGTCACCGGCCTCAACGCCTTCGGCCAGAACCAGGTCGACGTCGCCGCGTCGGACCTGCCCTACGGCGCCGAGCAGTCGACCTACGTTCCGACCCAGCCCTACCAGTACGTGCCCGATGCGGCGAGCGGGCTCGCCCTGGCGTTCCACCTGGACGGCAACGACGGACAGCCCATCACCGACCTCGACCTCGACGCCTCGGTGATCGGCAAGATCTTCCTGGGCGAGATCACCTCGTGGGACGACCCCTCCATCGCCGCCCTGAACCCGCAGCTGGCCGGCGACCTGCCGGACACGAGGATCATCCCCGTCTACCGGGCTGACGCCGGCAGTGAGAACTACCTACTCAGCCAGTATCTACTCCAGGAAGACGGCGCCGACTTCACCGCCGCCCAGACCGCCTTCGAGTCGGGGAACCCGGGCCAGCCGACCGCATGGTGGCCCACGCCGGCGCCGACCGTCGAGCCCGGTCAGTCCGCCTATCCGGGGTGGTACGCCGACACCCCGGTGGGCGAGAGCGGCTCCGACAACGCCGTCAACCTGGTGTCGTCCCCGTCCTTCGACGGCGCCATCACCTACGTCGAGGTGCCGTATGCCTCCGAGCGTCAGCTCCCGGTGGCCGACGTGGAGAACGGCTCGGGCGCGTTCGTGCCGCCCACGTCGGCCGCGGTGTCCACCGCACTCCGCTCGGCCACGACCAACAGTGACCTGTCCCAGGATCTGGCCGGAGTGTTCTCCAGCACGGCGACCGGTGCCTACCCGCTCTCGTCCTACAGCTACCTCGTCACCCCGTGCGCACCGTCCCTGGCCGCGGCCGGAGGTGCCACGTGTGACGGGCCGCGGACGGCCTCGCCACTGGCCACCGCCGAGGGACGCGCGCTGGGCGAGTTCATCGACTACCTCGCCTGCAACGGACAGTCGAGAATGGCCGTGCTCGGGTACGCCCCGCTGCCACCGAACCTGATCGCCGCGGACATCCAGGCCGTCGGTCGGCTGAACGGCGCCACGCAGCCCCCGGCACCGACGCCGGCGAACTGTCCGGACCTCGACGCCGGCGGCTGACGGCGGGGTCCGGGCCCCCTTGACGTCGGGTGGCGCCGGACTGCCGGATGGGCATCACCCGGGCGCACCGGTCGACGTCGTGGTCGGGCCCGAGGACGCCTCGGATCGGTCGAGGGGTGGCGGATCTGGACCTGCCGGACGACGCCGACCGTCAGAGGTGCACCTTCGTGCCCCGGGCGAGCGCGATCCGGGTCACGTGCTCGGTTCCGCCGGAGTACGTGAAGTGCAGGCAGACGTACGCCGAGACCGGGTCACCGACGGCCGGGATTCCGGGACCGGACGTGCTGGCGGCGGCCACGGTGCTGGTCCAGTACGCCTCCTCGGAGGTGCCCGTGCAGGGCCCGCGCGTCTCCAGGAGATCGATGGTCGACTGGCCGAGCGTCGTCGCGCCACTCCGGGCCCAGGTCAGGACGCCCACGCCGAAGTTGCCGCCCGGCTGGCTGGCGGACCCGTACCCCGGGCCCGCGCTCGGCGCACACTTCGAGATCGTGACCGTCTTGGACGCCGAACCGGACAGCTTGGAGCACGTGACGCCACTCCCGCCCGCCGCGCCCACCGGGTCGGCGGCCCCGGCGGTGCTGTCAATCGCCTCCGGCCCGCAGTACGGGTGCCGTTCCGCCCACTCGGTCCCCCGGGGCGTCAGACCGGGTGGTACCCGGTGGGGGAGTCCCGGACGGCCGCCTGGCGACCGGGCCGACCGATCGGAGGAGGTCCGCCTGCGGGACGGTCCGTGGGAGGCTGACCGGATGGCGGAACATGGTGGTCCCGGGGCGCGCCGGCTCAGTCGGCGGCGGCTGATCGGGTGGGGAGCCGCCGCCGTGGGCGCGGTGGTCGTGGCGGCCGCCTCCGGTGCCGAGCTGGTCGCGCCCGAGGCGGTGACGCTGCTCCAGACCCTCGATGCGCTGGACGGTGCGTGCTCGGTGAGCTCGCCGCCCCTCGTCCACCCGTCCCCCGGTGTGTCGGAGTCCGGTGCCTTCTTCTCCGAGGCCCGCAACACGCGGGTGGGCTACTCGATCGCCTATCCGCCGGGGCACCCACGGGGGGATCCACTGCCCCTGATCGTGATGCTCCACGGGTTCGGAGGGAATCACACGGACGCACTGGCCGGCATGACGCCGGCCCAGGCGGTGGCACTCCACGTGGACGGTGTTCCGTTGCCACCGATGGCGATGGTGACGGTCGACGGTGGCGGGGGCTACTGGAACCCCCATCCCGGGGACGACCCGATGGCCATGGTCATGGACGAGCTCCTCCCGCGGTGCCAGGAATCGGGACTGGGTGCACCTCCCCGGAAGATCGGCACGATGGGGATCTCGATGGGCGGCTACGGGGCGCTGCGCCTGGGCGCCAAGCTGGGCCCGGCCCGCACNNCACGTTCTCGGCCGTGGCGGCGATCAGCCCCGCCATCTGGACCAGCTACGACGAGGCGGAGCGGGCCAACGCCGGTGCCTTCGCCTCACGTGAGGAGTTCTCGGCGAACGATGCGGTCACCCATGTCGACGCCCTCGCCGGGATGCCGGTGCGCATCGCGTCGGGGAGTGACGATCCCTTCCATCCGGGCGTGGTGGCCCTGGCCGAGGTCGTCCCCGCGTCGACCACCGTGACGATCTCCGGGGGATGCCACACGGACCCGTTCTTCGTGTCGCAGGAACCCCCGTCGCTCCA
>PMFY01000190.1 GCA_003157945.1 Acidimicrobiaceae bacterium
TCGATCTGCTCGGTGACCACGTAGAAGTGCTCGGCCGAGTGGAGGGGCACGTTCACCCCCGCCAGGGCACCGACCGCCTTGGCCCACTGGCCGGCGCAGTTCACGACCACCTCGGCCTCGATGGTGCCCCGATCGGTCACGACCCCCGTCACCCGGCCGTCGGCCCGCTCGATGCCGAGCACGCGGGTGCGCTCGAACACGCGGGCGCCCCGGTCGCGGGCCCCGCGCGCCAGCGACGCCGTCACGTCGACCGGGTTGGCCGTCCCGTCCCCGGGCAGCCAGACGGCGCCGACCAGGTCCTCGGTCTCGAGGACGGGGTAGAGCTCCTTGGCCCGGGCCGGGCTGATCAGCTCGCACTCGAGGTCGTAGACCTCGGCCGTCGCCGCGGTGCGCCGCAGTTGGACCATGCGGTCCTCGGTCCGGGCGACGGTCACCCCGCCGCAGCGCTTGAAGCCGGTGGCCAGCCCCGTCTCGGCCTCGAGCTCGCTGTAGAGCTGCGCCGAGTACTGCACCAGCCGGGTGCCGCCCTCGGTCGCCCGGAGCTGGCCCAGCAGGCCGGCGGCGTGCCAGGTGGTACCCGACGACAGCTGGCCCTGCTCCACCAGGACCACGTCGGTCCGGCCCATCCGGGTCAGGTGGTAGGCGACGCTCGTCCCCACGATGCCGCCGCCGATGACGACGACCTGTGCGCGCTCGGGGAGTCCGTTGTCCGTGGCCATGTCGTTGCGTCCTTGTCGTTCGATGGTGGCGGTGGGTCTGGTGTGGCGTGCGCCGGGGCGGCGGGCCGGTCCGGAGGCCGGGGCCGTCAGTCGGCCCGTTGGACGGTGTCGATGAGGCGGTCGAGCTCCGGACCGAGGAACGTGGCGACGGCCCGCTCGTACTTCTCCATGCCCCAGGGCCAGAACTCGAAGTCGAGGAGGCTGGTGGCCTCCTGGATCGAGGCCCAGAGCGTCCAGCCGTACTGCCCCATCAGGCCCTGGAGCCGGGCCCGGGCCACCTTGTTGGCCAGACGGCGCCCGTAGTAGGCCGTGACGAGGTGCTCGAGCTGGTCGAGGGTGAGGTGGCACTCGCTCCAGATGTTGCCGAGCTCGAAGCAGGCGTCNNAGGTCGTTGTTGCAGGCCACCGTCGGTTCGGTGCGCGGTCCCAGCGCCCCCCGGATGCGCTCCACGGCCGGGAGGTGCTCCAGGTAGTCGTCGGGCAGCCGGAAGCCGTGCTCGAGGACGACCCGCAGGTAGCCGGCCTGGATCTCGAACATGTCGAAGTCGTTGACGAACCGGGGCCCGTCGTGGAGCTGCCGGCACGAGGCCGCCACCCGGTCGAGGACCCCGGGGCGGCCGAAGTCCCCGTCGTCGAAGGTACGGCCCTCGATGAAGCCGATGACCAGGGCCGACTGGTCGGGCACGTAGGCGTGCACCGGGGCGCCGACCCCCGTCCCGGCGGCGATGACCGAGTTGCGGTACTCGTCGTACCGGTCGATGGCCAGGGCCCCGGTGCCGGGTCCGGAGATCCGCACGACGTACGCGCCGTCCGGTGTGACCACCTTGTAGTTGCGGTTGGTCAGTCCGCCGGCCAGTTCCGTCACCACCAGCGGGCGGTCCCGCAGGACGTCGACGGCGTCGCACAGCGACGGGGGCAACACCGGTCCGGCGGCTGCCGGTCCCTCCGTCTGCGACCCGTCCATGACCCCCCTCGGTGCACCCTGATCGTCCGGCGGTGCCGGTCCGGTGGCAGTGGCCCGGGGCGACCGCCCAGGGTCTAGACAGAATACCAGCGCCCCACGGCGCATCGGGGGGTGCCGTAGCATCACCCCGGTGACGCGCGCGGAGACCCCTCTCGACTGGTTGGCCGGCGCGCCCTCGTTCCCCACTCCGGACGGCATCCCGGTGCATGCGGCCATCGCCCGGTGGCTGACCGATCTCATCGGCCGGGGCGACCTGGTGCCCGGCGACCGACTGCCCCGCGAGGACGTCTTCGCGGCGTCCTTGGGGGTGAGCCGCATGACCCTCCGTCAGGCGCTCGCCACCCTGGAGGGCAAGGGGACCCTCGAGCGGAAGACCGGACGGGGCGGCGGCACGTTCGTCCGTGAGCCGCGCATCGAGTGCGACCTGACGGGCATGGCCGGCTTCACCGAGCAGATGCGCCGCGCCAACCTGCGGGCCGGTGCCCGGGTGGTGTCCGCCACCACGGTCCCGGCCAACGCCAAGGCGGCCAGCGCGCTCGGCGTGCAGCGCGGCACCCCCGTCCACGAGATCGTCCGGGTGCGCACCGCCCGGCGGGAGCCCCTGGCCATCGAGCGGTCGTCCTTCCCCACCGGCCCCTTCCCGGACCTGCTCGAGCACGGGCTGTCCGGGTCGCTGTACGGCCTCATGACACGCGTCTACGGCCTGCGTCCCTCCTCGGCCGTCGAGTCGATGGAGCCGGTCATCGCCCGGGCCGACGAGGCGGAGCTGCTGCGCGTCGACCCCGGCACCGCCCTCATGCTCGTCACCCGTACCGCGTTCACCAGCGCCGGGCTCGCCGTCGAGTTCGCCCGGGACATCTTCCGTCCCGACCGGATCAAGATCGCACTGCGCACCGGCATCGGCTGACGACGCCGCAGGCCGTCGTGCGCTCTGCCACGCGACCCCGCAACGCACGGCGCCCCGGCCGGAGGCCGGGGCGCTCGGTGCAGCAGATGGGTGCCCGGGATCAGATGCCCTTGGCGAGCTCCTCGTCGGACATGTTGATCGTCTGACGGGGGCCGGTGAACCACTTCTTCACCGAAAGGTGCCAGTAGACCCACAGGGCGATCATGGCCACGGGCACGACGATGATCGTGTAGTTGACGTACTTGAGCGCGAAGCCGCTCGTCCACGGGACACCGAGGTTCGACGTCGGCATGAAGGCCATGACCGAGCAGAGGACGACGTCGATGAGGGCGATCACGCACAGCCACTTGTACTTGGCCCCGACGTTCCACCCGCCGGCCTTGAACTGCTCGCCGAGGCGCCACCGGTGCCAGATCGGGATGGCGAAGCACCAGTACAGGCCGATGACGCCGATGGACACCACGGCGAAGAAGGCGACCGGCACGGGGGCGCCCGCGATATCGACCGGGATCAGTGCCGGCGACGTCAGGATGATGCCGATCACGGCGGTGAGGATCACGCCGGCCACCGGCACGCGCCGACTGCTCAGCCGCGACCACTGCTTGTGACCCGGGACGGCACCGTCACGGCTGAAGGCGAAGAGCATGCGGGAGCAGCTCGTCATGCACGCCATGGTGCAGAAGAACTGTCCGAGCGTCGAGATGAGCAGCACCGTGGCACCCCACCGGGACGTGAGGGCCTGGGCGAAGATCGTCGCCACGCCACCGCCGGCCGCCGTCACCTTGTCCTCGTTCTGGACGGCGAAGAGGAAGGCGAGCAGGAGGATCCAGCCACCGATGGCCGAGTAGAAGATCGACCGCCACATGCCCTTGGCCGCCGTGTCGGCGGCCGAGTGCGTCTCCTCGGACAGGTGGGCCGAAGCGTCGTACCCGGTGATCGTGTACTGGGTCAGGAGGCCGCCGATGGGCAGCACCACGATGAGGAAGCCGAACCCGTGGGTCTTGCCCCCGAAGAAGCCGGTGTTGTTCACCGTCGAGGTGAACACCATCGACGCGCTGGCGTGGTGGGCGGGGACGAGAACCAGGATCAGGATGACGGCGGCGGCGCCGAAGACGTGCCACCAGACCGAGACGTTGTTGACCATGGCCAGGAGGTGGCTCGAGAAGATGTTGACGATGGCGGCGATGACCAGGATGGCGATGAAGAACAGGAAGATCGTGTTCAGGCTGCCCGAGTGCCAGCTGGTCGAGAAGAAGCCCAGAGTCAGGTCGAGGAAGGTGGCACAGCCGTAGGCCACCGAGGCCACGATGGCCAGCAGGCCGATCAGGTTGAGCCAGCCCGTGTAGTACCCGGCCTTCGGTCCACCCAGCTTGGACGCCCACCAGTAGATACCACCCGATGTCGGGTAGGCGGACACCAGCTCGGCCAGGCAGAGCCCGATACAGAGGATGAGGGCGGCGAGGATCGGCCAACCCCACGCGATGGCCGCGGGGCCGCCCCCGTTCCATCCGCTGGAGAAGGTCGTGAAACAACCGGCGAGGATCGAGATGATCGAGAACGAGATGGCGAAGTTGGAGAACCCGGACCAGGACCGGTTCAGCTCCTGCTTATAGCCGAGCTCGGCCAGCATCTCCTCGTCCGACCGCACACCGGGGTGCTTTTCCTCAACATCGAGTGGCTCAAATCCCTCGGGCACTGGCGTCCTCTTTCTCGTCGTTGCACACGGACACTGACGTCGAACCGCAGTCGAAGACCCTTCGTGATTAGCGGCAACGTAACACCCGACACCTGATGTGTCTAGAGTATTTCCCCCACGCGCGCCCGCCCCGATCATGGGCCGACGGTCGATTCTCCGACCACCCGTCGAGCCACCGGATGCCCGGTCCCGAGGCGCCGCCGGCCGGCCCGGCGGAGGCCGCCGGCCGCCGGTATCGTCGTCCCGCACCGCCGTCGACGGACGTGGCGGCGTAAGGGGAGCCGTGGCACTGGACATCGGGCACAGGGAGTTCGAGCGGGAGGTCCGGCGGGCCCGCGACGAGGGTCGGCCGACGCCCCGGGTGGCCATCGTCGGTGGTGGCCTGTCCGGGCTCGCCACCGCCGTCCAGCTCGTCCGCTCCGGGGTCCGGACCTTCACGATCCTCGAGCAGTCCGACGGTGTGGGCGGCACGTGGCGCGACAACGTCTATCCCGGGGCGGCCTGCGACGTCCCGTCCCACCTCTACTCCTTCTCGTTCGCGCCCCGGACCGACTGGTCGCGCCGTTTCGCCGAACAGCCCGAGATCCTCGACTACGCCGAGGACCTGGTCGACCGCTTCGGCCTGGCGCCCCACCTCCGGACCGGTACACCGGTGACCGCGGCCACGTTCGACGAGGCCTCCGCCACCTGGCGACTCGACCTCGGGGGCCGTTCCGGACCGGACACCCTCGAAGCCGACGCCGTCGTCTTCGCCTGCGGGCAGCTCAACCGCCCCCACGTGCCCGAGGTGGAGGGCGTGGCCACCTTCGCCGGGCCCGCGTGGCACTCGGCCCGGTGGGACCACTCGGTCGACCTCGGGGGCCGGCGCGTGGCCGTGGTGGGGTCGGGGGCGAGCGCCATCCAGTTCGTGCCACCGGTGGCCGCCGCGGCCGGCTCCACCACCGTGTTCCAGCGCAGCCCCAGCTACGTCGGGCCGAAGAAGGACCACCCCTACGCACCGACCACCAGACGGGCACTTCGCCGGATCGGTCCGCTCCGCGCCGCCTACCGCTGGTGGATCTACTGGACGCTGGAGATGCGCTGGATATCGTTCCGTCGCGACAGCTGGGCGGGCCGACAGCTCCAGGACCTGTTCCGCAAGGGCATCCGGAACGACGTCGTGAACGAGCGGCTGCCGGAGCATGCGGTGGTCCCCGACTACCCCATCGGGTGCAAGCGGATCCTCATCTCCAACGACTGGTACCCCGCACTGCTGCGACCCGACGTCACGGTGGTCGACTCCCCCGTCACGCGCATCGAGCCCGACGCCGTGGTGGCCGGGGGCCGGCGCCGGCCGGCCGACGTCCTCGTCTACGGGACCGGCTTCCACACCACCGACTTCCTCGCCCACCTCCCGGTGACGGGCCGGGACGGCCGCACCCTGGCCTCGGTGTGGTCGACCGGGGTGCGCGCCTACCGGGGCACCACGGTGGCCGGCTTCCCCAACTGCTTCCTCCTCTACGGGCCCAACACCAACCTCGGCCACAACTCGATCCTCTTCATGGTCGAGCGGCAGCTGAACCTGGTCCTGCAGGCGCTGGCCGCCCAGACCCGGGTCCTGACCGGCACGACCGGCGCCGAAGTGGCCGTGCGCCAGGGTGCCTACCTCCGGGACGACCGTCGCACCCAACGTCTGCTGGGCCGCACCGCCTGGGCCGGGAACTGCACCAGCTGGTACAAGGACGCCAGCGGCCGGATCACCAACAACTGGCCGACCTGGACCGTCAGCTTCTGGCGCGACACCCTGCGCCTGCGCGCCGACGACTTCGAGGTGTCACCCGCGTCCGCACGACGGGCGCCGTGACGCGCCTCTGCGGTCGACCTGGGCATCCGCTGGTCTGACACCATTCGCGTGGCCCAATTCGGTAGCGTGACGTGCCATGACTTCCCACGGTCCAGAGGATCCCGGGGCCGTTCCGGCCCGGGTCCGGACCGCTCGTGGGGCCGGTCCATCGGACCGGCCCACGTTCGACGAGCGGGGACTCCGGTCGCTGGGTGACGAGGTGGCCCGGGCCGGCGGCCGCGGTCAGCGCGGTCACCGACGCCCACGCCATCGGCGCCTCCGGTGGGTGGTGGGAACCCTGGCCACCCTGGTGGTGGTCGTGGTGGTCGCGACGGCCGGCTACGCCTGGCACCTGAGCAGCGAGATCCACCGCCTCGACGTGCGGGGCCTCGTCGACGTCCCCACCACAGGCGCCGACGCCGGCACCGAGAACATCCTGCTGGTCGGGTCCACCGACCGCTGCGCCCTCCAGGTCCAGACGGCCGCCTACGGACTGTGCTCGGACGGGGTGACCGGCATCAACAGCGACGTCGTGATGATCCTCCACCTGGATCCGTCGAAGCGGAGCCTGTCCATACTGTCGGTCCCGCGCGACCTGTTCGTCCCGAATGCCCGGGCCGAGGGCGCCAACAAGATCGATGCCGCCCTGTACGAGGGACCGAGCCAGTTGGTGACGGCCATCAACGACGACCTCGGGATCCCGATCCAGCACTACGTGGTCCTCAACTTCGACACGTTCGCCAACGTGGTGGACGCCCTGGGCGGAGTGAAGATGTACTTCCCGGAGCCGGTGTTCGACGCCTTCTCCGGGCTCCACGTCTCCACGCCGGGCTGCGTGAAGCTCGACGGGTTCCACGCCCTCGAGGTGGTCCGGGCCCGCCACCTGCAGTACCGGCCGGCCGGCACCACCACGTCCGACCCCACCTACTGGCCGTTCGAGAACCAGAGCGACCTGGCCCGCATCCGCCGGGACCACGAGTTCCTGCGGGTCCTGGCCACCGCCGTGTCGAAGAACGGGTTGGCCGATCCCCTCACCGACGAGCAGCTCATCAGCTCGGTGGCACCGCAGCTCGAAGTGGACAGGCAGTTCTCCACCACGGACATGGTCGACATGGTCCTCGACTTCCACGGCGTGAACCCCGATGCGGCCCCCCAGCTCACGCTCCCGGTCGAGGTCGACCAGTTCGGCTCCTACGACTACAAGGGCGGCTCCTACGGCGACATCGAGTTCCCCTCGATCGTCCAGGACCACCAGGTCGTCCAGGAGTTCCTCGACATCGGCCCGACGATCGACACCATGACCGGCCTCCCCCTGCCGGCACCGGCCGACGTCACGGTGTCGGTGCTCAACGGCTCCGGCGTGACCGGTCAGGCCGGCGACACCGGCGATGCCCTGACGGCACTCGGGTTCCACGTCGTGGGCGTGGGTGACTCCCCGCCGGTCGGCGCCGAGGCCGAGACGGTGGTGTACTTCGCCAAGAGGACCGCCGCCGACCAGGCGGCGGCGCAGACCGTGGCGAAGTCGCTGAGCGGTGCCGTGCTGACCGCACTCGGTCCCACGACCGACGGCGCCGACGTCACCGTGGTTACCGGCACGCAGTTCTCCGTGGACAGCCCCCCGGCCGCCGCGACAGCGACCACCGGCGCCGCGACCACGGCGACCGGCGCCGCCCCCCCGGCCGCCGCAGCGAGCACGGGTTCGTCATCCTCGTCGGGGCAGTCCCCGTCCGGAAACTCCGCGGGCTCCCCCTTCCTGGCCCCCACCGCCGCCGTCACCCCGCTCCAGCCCTGGGACCCCCGGGCCTGNNCCGGCCCGCCACGTCAGCCGATACGGGCGGGTTGGCAGGTACGCTGCCTGCAGGACCATGTCAGGAGACCCCAGGTGATCCGCCCACGAGGCGGAACGACGCGCCGGGGCGGCGACGGTCAGGGGGAGCCGTCGGCTCCGTCCGCCGAGTCGGTCGGGGCGCAACTGCAGAGGGCCCGGGTCGAACGCGGCCTCGACCTGCTGACGGTCCACGACCGTCTGGGCCGTCCGATCACCCAGATCGAGGCGC
>PMFY01000332.1 GCA_003157945.1 Acidimicrobiaceae bacterium
GGTGGCCGGCGACGTGCCCGCCTGCCGGGCGATGTCGATCACCTTGATGGACCGCCACGGGGTCGCCACCAACAGCCCGGCGGTGCACTCGAGCAGCCGCTGGCGGGTCGCGAGCCCCCGGCGCCCCGGCACCCGGCCGTCGGTGGTGGCGATGAGGTCCGGCTCGTCCTCTGTGGGCTCCGCGGTCGGCATGGCGGCCCATCGTACCGATGCAGCGCCGGGCCGGGCGGGTGGGCTGCGATCGTCGATCGCACTGCTCGCCGGACCCGGCCCCGACGGGCCGCGGCGGGCGGCTCCACGAGGGGGGAAAGGGTGTCCGACTAGGGTGTTCACCCATGGCGACAGCTCCGGTGCCACGCACCCTGACGCGGGCCCAGCAGGCCCGACGCCAGCGCGTGATCGACGCCGCCATGTCCCTGGCGCTCGACGGGGGCTACGAAGCGGTCCAGATGCGCGACGTGGCGGCCCGCGCCGATGTGGCCATGGGCACCGTCTACCGNNCCCGGCCGAGCGGGTCATCGACGCCCTCGACCGGGCGCTGCGGGCCATGGGGCGTCAGCCCCAGCTGGTCGGCGCCGTGTTCACCGCCCTGGCCTCCCCCGACCCCGCGGCCATCGAGTGCCAGCAACAGGTGTCGGTGCTCATGGAGGGCATCATCACCCGGGCCATCGGCGAGCCCCAGCCGCCGGACATCAGTGACCGCGCCCGGATCCTCGGGCACGTCTGGTACTCGGCGCTGGTCGGGTGGGTGAACGGCTGGAGCAACATGAACCGCGTGCACGACGAGCTGGTGGTCGCCATCGGGCTGCTGCTGCCCATCGACATCTACGCCGGGGTCTGATCCCGGGGCGGCACCCCCCTGACCGCCACGGAGGCTACGGTCGGGCATGACCTCCGCCATCGAAGTGCGCGGGCTCGGCAAGCGCTTCGGCCCGGTCCACGCCGTCGACGACCTGACGTTCGAAGTGGCCGAGGGCCGTGTCACCGGNNTTCCTCGGGCCGAACGGCTCCGGCAAGACCACCACGTTGCGGATGCTGCTCGGGCTGGTGTCCATCACCGCGGGATCGGCCACCTTCGGGGGCCGGCGGTACGCCGATCTCGAGCACCCGGTGCGCCACGTCGGTGCCGCCCTCGAGGCCACCAGCTTCCACCCCACCCGTCGGGCCGAGGACCACCTGAAGACCGTGGCCCTGGCCAGCGGCATCCCGACGGCACGGGTCGACGAGACGCTCGAGCTGGTCGGACTGACCGACGTGGCCCGACGCCGCGTCGGCAAGTTCTCCCTCGGCATGCGCCAGCGCCTGCAGCTGGCCACGGCGCTGCTCGGCGATCCCGAGATCCTCATCCTCGACGAGCCGGCCAACGGCCTCGATCCGCAGGGCATCCAGTGGCTGCGCCAGTTCATCCGCGGGCAGGCCGCCGCCGGGCACGCGGTCCTCGTGTCGTCCCACCTNNGTCGACGACGTCGTGATCATCTCGCAGGGCAAGCTCGTGCTCCAGACGACACTGGCCGACATGGCCGCCACGGCCGGTGCCGGCACCGGGATGCGCATCCGGTCACCCGAGCTACACCGCCTGGCCGAGGTCCTCAACGCCGTCCCGGTGGGCTGGCGTCAGGTGGCGCCGGACACGCTGGTGATCGACGGGGCCACGCCGGAGTGGTTCGGCCCCTTCGCCGCCCAGCACCAGATCGTCCTCTACGAGCTGGTCAACGAGCGGCGCAGCCTGGAGGACATCTTCCTCGAGCTGACCCAGGGGTTCGACGCCAGCCACCCGATGCCGGTCGACAGCGGTCAGTCCGCCCCCTTCCAGATGCCGGGGGCTCCGTCGTGATCGCCGTCGTCCGATCGGAGTGGCTGAAGCTGCGGACCACGGCGATCCCCTGGGTCCTGGCCGGGATCGCCCTGGTCATCACCGGACTGTTCGTCCTCGTCTACTTCCTCAACCACGGGGCCGGCGGAGGCGGACAGCGCCAGGCGATCGACAACGGATGGGGCCCACCCCATCCCGCCTACCCCCATACGGTGGTCCAGCTCCGCGACCTGCTCGGTCGGAGCCTGACCGGCTACATCTTCGCGTTGCTCCTCGGGGTGCTGATCATCACGGTCGAGTTCCGGCACAAGACGGTCACGACGTCCTTCCTCGTCACCCCGCGGCGCTGGCGGTTCGTGCTCGGCAAGCTGCTCATGGCCGCAATCGCCGGCATCGTGCTCGCCGTGATCCTGATCGCCGCCACCCTGATCGGCGGTGGGATCGCCGTGTCCGCCGAGGGCGGCTCCTTCGGCTCCCTGGCCGGCCAGCTCGGCGCGGTGGCCCCCGGGCTGATCCTGGTGTTCGTCCTGTTCGCCCTCCTGGGGGTGGGCGTGGGCTCCCTGGTCACCAACCAGGTGGCGGCGATCATCATCTGCCTCGGGTGGTTCCTGATCGTGGAGAACATCATCGAGGCCATCTGGAACGGCACGGTCAAGTGGATGCCGTCCGGCGCCGCCTCCGCGGCCGCCAACGTCACCGCCGGGCGGGGGTCGGACATCGGCCTGTTCAACTGGTGGCAGGGTTCGCTGCTCATCCTGGCCTACGGGCTGTTCTTCGCCGCCATCGGCTCCGCCGTGCTGGCCCGCCGCGACATCACCTGACGAGCCACCGCCCCCGGGCCCGGTCCCGGCCGGTGCCATTTGCGTAGGCTCGGCCCATGGCCGCCCCCGCCGACGACCGGCTCCCCGCCCACGGGCTCGACGCCGAGACCGTGCTGGCCCGCATGGAGGAGCTCGCCGGCGACGACCGCGACTGGCGGGGCGGCCGGGTGTTCAGCCTCGTCTACTCGGCCGGTGACGAGGTCCTCGAGCTCCTGACCCGCGCCGCCAACCGGTTCTCGGCCGAGAACGCCCTGAACACGATGGCCTTCCCGAGCCTCGGGCGGATGCAGCAGGACATCGTCGCCATCACGGTCGGCCTGCTCGGTGCCGACCGGCGCCCCCCGGATAGCCCGAAGGCCCGCGGCTACCTCACGTCGGGCGGTACCGAGTCGCTCCTCCAGGCCACCAAGACCGCCCGGGACCGGGGACGCGCCACCGGCCGGACCGACCGGCCCAACATGGTGCTCGCCACCAGTGCCCACGCCGCCTTCGAGAAGGCCGCCCACTACTTCGACGTCGAGGCCCGGCGGGTGGCGGTGCGGACCGACGGGAGCGCCGACGTCGACGCGTTCGCCGACCGGATCGACGACGACACCGTCCTGGTGGTCGGGTCCGCCCCCTCCTACCCCCAGGGGGTCATCGACCCCATCCCGGAGCTGGCGGCGCTGGCCGCGGAACGCGGGGTCCTCTGCCACGTCGACGCCTGCCTCGGCGGGTACCTCCTCCCCTTCCTCGGCACCCTCGGCCACGTCACGAAGCCGTGGGACCTGTCGGTGCCCGGCGTGACCTCGATCAGCGCCGACCTCCACAAGTACGGGTACGCGTCCAAGGGCGTGTCGGTCATCGTCTACGGCGACGTCGAGCTCGGCCGCCTCCAGCCGTTCGTGACCTCGAACTGGCTCGGCGGCCTCTACGGCTCACCGTCGATGGCCGGCACCCGGCCGGGCGGTCCGATCGCCGCCGGGTGGGCGGTCCTCCACCACCTCGGCGAGGACGGCTACCTCCGCCTGGCCGAGGACGCCTGGCGGGCCACCACCGCGCTGCGGGCCGCCATCGACGCGACCCCCGGCCTCGCGCTGCGGGGTGCCCCGGACGCCACGGTGCTGGCCTTCGGCGACGACGGATCGGGTGCGGTCGACACCTTCGCGCTGGGGGACGCCCTGGCCGAGCGCGGCGGGTGGTACTTCGACCGCCAGACACCGCCGGACAGCCTCCACGCCACGGTGCACGCCGGCCACCTGGCCGCCGTCGACCAACTCGGCGCCGACCTGGCCGACGCCGCCGCCGAACTGGCCCGGACGGGCACGCGGGCCGGCGACCGCAGCGCGCGCTACGGCACCGTCTGACGGGGTCGGGGGCCGTCCGGCCCCGGGCCGGACGGACACGGGTCCCGTTGCCGCACCCGGACCCATGGTCTATACATGCCGGACGGGCACCGGGCGGCGGCACCGTGGAGGGGACCGAGTCGGCGGGCCGACCTGAGGAGATCGTCGTGGATCGCAAGTGGTGGACCCTGATCGCCGTCTGCTTCGGCACCTTCATGCTCCTGCTCGACATCACCGTCGTCAACGTGGCCCTGCCGGACATCCAGGTCGCCCTGCACTCCAGCTTCGCCGACCTCCAGTGGGTGGTCGACGCCTACGCCCTCACCCT
>PMFY01000015.1 GCA_003157945.1 Acidimicrobiaceae bacterium
TGGCCGGCGTGCACCGACGATGCGCTCGCGACCGATGCCGACGAGTGGCTCGCCCCGCTCCTCGGGCGGGCGACGGGCAAGGGGGATCTCCAGCGCGTCGACATGGCGGGCGTCATCCGGGCGCGGCTCGGTGGCCTGGTGGCGCAACTCGACCGACTCGTGCCGAACGCGGTGGTCCTCGCCAGCGGCAAGCGCGCCGCCGTCGCGTACGACGGTGACCATCCCCGGATCGCGGTGCGGGCCCAGGACCTCTACGGCACCTCGGTCCACCCGACGGTCGCGGACGGTCGGATCCCGGTGACGGTCGAGGTGCTCTCGCCGGCCGGGCGGCCGATCCAGATCACCGGCGACCTGCCGGGGTTCTGGACCGGGAGCTGGTCGACGGTCCGCCGGGAGATGGCGACGCGCTATCCGCGCCACCACTGGCCCGACGATCCGGCGACCGCCGCTCCCGGGCAACGCCCCCGTCCGCGTCGCTGACCCGGTCCCACCGGTACCGCCGTCCGGCGTACCCGCGGTTGCGACGCCGCCGGACGCAATTGTCGGGTCAGTGGTCGGGCGGATGTCACCTCGTTGTCGACGTCACTCGAACTCGCGTTGACGCTATGGGATTTCGGCCCTAGTCCTTCTTGTCCACGGGTTGAGGTTGCACATCCATCATGAGGTGGGGTCAGGCGATGGACTCTGTGGTTCCTTCCACAGATCCAAGGAGCCCATCACCATGACCCCAGCAGAGATCATCTACCAGCGGCGCATCGCCGTGTTGGAACACGCCCAACGATCCGGCAACGTGGCCGAGTGAACCGACTCCTCCGTCCGTTCGAGCGCCTCGAGCCTGGATCTTCGTAGAGAAGGTTGTCACACACCTTCCGGAGCTCGGCTCCGGGGGAAGAGGCCAGGTCTCCACCCAACGTTGGAGCGATTCGCCGGCGGGCGCCGCAGGCAGTCCCGCCGGCGTTACCGCACGTCCATAGGAGGAATGGAATCCGTCCCGGTCCACTGCCAGCAATTTCCTGGGCCTGCTCGAGCCATGCCGATTCGAAGACAGGCTCCAGCCCGTCGGGAACTGGATGCCGCTGGCGTCGTCGAGCCCGTTGGTCACGAGCACCGGGAGCGGTACGGGGATGGACCTGATCTCTACGAATGTCGACCTGGTCGGGCGCTTGATCGCTCACGAACATGCAGTTCAGGGGCGAATCATTTCTAGACGACTGCAAAGGTGACAGGTTAGTTGATGGGCCCTCGCTGCACATCACCTGTCGAGCCCGCTCGTCCAGCTCGCCAAAATGCACCGGTGCGAGCACTTGCGTTCCGATCAATGTAACCAATATAGTTACACCATAACTCAGGAAAGGAACCATATGACGAATCTCCGCTACGACACGCTCCTCATGCGGCGCGAGGGACTCACACGCGACCTACCCCCAGGCGACAACGAGGATCTACGGTGGGTCACGAACTCAGCGACGCTGATCCTCGGTGTCCACGACGCCGTGCTGGTCGATACGTTCACCACGATCGACCAGAACGAACAGCTGATCCAGTGGGTGAAGGAGCACGACCGGCGGCTCACCCACGTCTATCTGACCCATGGTCATGGCGATCACGTCTATGGAATCGGACAGCTGCTCGAGGCATTCCCCTCAGCAACTGCGTTGGCGACCGCCGGCACCCTTGCCCAGTCTCGAATCCAAGCCCGAGACGAGTACCGTGACGGGTTCTGGGGCCGCCTGTTCCCCGGTCAGATTCCGGTGCCCGTACTTCCCGATGTGCTTGACGGCGACCGGCTCGACCTGGAGGGACAGGCATTGCGCATCGTCGAGACGGGACACACGGACACGCAAGGCACAACCGTCCTCTGGGTGCCTGACGCTCGCCTCGTGGTGGCTGGGGACGTCGTCTACAACGACACACACATGTACCTGGCCGAATCGACGAAAGATTCCCGCATGGAGTGGATCGCGTCCCTCGAAACGATCAAGTCTCTGGACCCGACCAGTGTGGTTGCCGGTCACAAACACCCCGACCGTCCCGATGACCCAGTCACGATCGAAGAATCTATTCAGTATCTGGTGGACTTCAATGACGCCGAGATCACCAGCTCGACAGCCCTCGAACTCTACGAGACCGTGCTCAAACATCACCCTCGTCGGGCGAATCCAGGGTCCCTGTGGGGTGCAGCGAAACAGATCAAGGGTGCCTCATGACGCGTCGCAGGACGTGACCGAGTGGCCGCCAACAGCAGGCTCACGATCGCGGTCCACGCGCTGGGCTGGATCGATCTCCACTCCCAGCTCGGCGGAGGTCCAGCTACGTCGGAGGGCATCGCCAAGAGCATCCGGACGAATCCGGTTGTGGTGCGCCGCCTGCTCAGCCGGCTACGTGACGGTGGACTGGTCCTCTCTCATCGAGGGACTCCTGCCGGATGGACGCTGGCCCGACCCGCCGCAGAGATCACGCTCCTCGACGTCAAGAACGCTCTCGATGAAGGTCCCTCCTTCGGGCTGCACAGTTCACCACCGTCACCGAACTGTCCGATTGGCTTGAGCATCGGACCGGTGCTTGCGCACGTCTATGAGACGGCGCAGAGGGCAGCTGATGCCTCCCTGGCCGGTGTCACGATCAAACGGACACTCGACGAAACGCTGGCCCGCTCCAATCGGACTCGGCCCGAGTTGCTGGCCAGCTTCGCGGAGACCACCGGGGCCGCCCTCTAGTCCGCAGGCACGCCTGTGCCTCGATCGCTTACCAGTCCTGCCCATCTGGAGGTCGGCTCCACAAAGGGTCGGCTGCCAGGGTGTACATGGCCGGGATGGCCGGCATCGATGTGCGCCACAGGTCTGGGGTGGCTTTGGGACAGGCCCGATCCCAGACCTGCCGTAGTGATGGCGATCAGACGTCCCCGTCGAGCTGTTCCAGTGCCGCGGTCAATGCCGCCGTCTCTTGCTCTGTCAAACCCCCGAATACGGACACGAACTTTGTGGGTTCCACGACGATCACGACGCGGACATCTGCGTCCAGGACGGGTACGTCGGACCCGTAGCGCTGTTGAAGACTGAGATAGAACGTCGCGTCGGTGTCGGGGTCCATAGATTCGACCTGACCTCGGACCTCGAGGGTCCGGTATGCATTCTCGGGATCCTGGACATGGAATGCGACCCGTCCGTCAGCAAGGAGGTTGTGGTATTTCTGTCGTGTACTGGTGTGGGAGAAGCGCACCCGTTGGCCGTCCCACTCGAACCACATGACACTGCTCTGCGGGCTTCCGTCGGGTCGGATCGTGGCAAGATGGGCAAACAGTGGTCGTTCGAGAAGGTCAGCATGGCTCTCGGGCAACTCGGCGGTCATGAGACGTCTCCCTTGGCAACGGGGTGGGCCGGATGGGTTTGGGATGGGTCAGCGCACCGGAACTCAACGGTCAAAAAAGCGGGTGGTGTGTCGCCGACATTCTCGAGGTCGTGGAGGAGGTACTCGCCAGGTGCGAAGTCGAAAGGGCGTGTCTCGCCCGCCGCGTACATCACCGACCGAGTCGAGCCGTCAGCGACATGCTGGAGGCCGTGGCCCGCGCGGAGAGCCGTCCAGAAATAGTCGAGCGTGTGCCGGTGGGCACCGAGGCGCTCACCCGGTTCGAGCTCGATGCTCCAGATTCTCACTCGATCGTCCATCGACAGGAGCTTCGAACCGACGCGCGAATTTCGAGAATTGGCGACGAAGTCCGCTCTCACCGCGTCAGGACAACCCTCGAAACCGGTGGCGCTCACCACTCCCGTGAGTCGGTCGCGGTCTACCGGGAACTCGGTGATCAATCGCCGACAACTCCGTCTCCTCTGGTCATATCAGTAGTGTCCCCCCTTTGGTGTGATAGTTCCAACACTTTAAAACTCTGATTGCCATAGTCTTCAGTAATGCCAACACTCCGCCAGCTGGAGTACCTGGTCACAGTGGCCGAGCTCGGATCGTTCACCCGGGCGGCAGCCGAGCTCCACGTCAGCCAGCCCACACTTTCCAGCCAGATCGCGGTGTTGGAACGGGAGGTCGGTGGCTCGCTCCTCGATCGGCTCCCCCGGACGGTGCGCCTCACCCCGGCCGGCCGAGCATTGATTCCCCACGCGAGAGCGGCGCTGACCGAGGCACGGCGGACCCTAGCCGCTGCCCGGCAGACGGTTGGGCTAGAAGGTGGTGAGCTCGATGTGGCTGCAGTTCACTCGGCAACGCTCGGACTCTTGTCGGCTCCGCTGCGACACTGGCGGCAGGCTCATCCAGGGGTACAACTAGGTCTCCACGAGTACAGGCACGGCGACGAACTGACCGCTGCCATGCGCAACGGTGAGGCTGATGTAGCGATCGGCCCGACACCGGATGATTGGTCCGGCGACCTCTTGAGCCTCGGAGACGAAGAGCTGCTCATCGTGCTGGCGAGCGACGATCCTCTCGCTGGATGGCAAGGACCACTCGAGCTGGCCTTCCTCGCTGACCGGGCCTGGGTGCATTTTGCCCCGGATCACGGTCTCGCCGAACTGCTGGACAAGGCCTGCGCTGAAGCGGGATTTAGCCCCAAGGTCGCCCTTCGCGCCGAGCAGACTGCAAGTGCCCCTCTGCTCGCCGNNGTTCCTGCGTCGATCATCTCGGTCGGGTTCGATGGATTGATCTTCGAGACATCGCCGCCCACCAGACGACCGTTGGCTGTCTACCACCGCCTGAATGCCGACCCGCTCACAGTCGAGTTTTCCCGCTCGATTGCTGCGGAGGTTGACCTGATGCCGCCGCACATCGCCGTGCGGCTCCGGCTGATGGAACGAACGTCACCCCCAACGTCACCCTCCCATGCAGACGACGCATGA
>PMFY01000365.1:0-8424 GCA_003157945.1 Acidimicrobiaceae bacterium
CCCCCAGGGACGGCAGCACCTGTTCGATGTAGCGGAGGAAGAGCGGGTTGGGGCCGACCACCAGCACACCCTGGCGTTCGAGCGGGAACCGGTGGGTGTAGAGGAGGTAGGCGGCGCGGTGCAGGGCCACCGCCGTCTTGCCCGTGCCGGGGCCGCCCTGGACCACGAGCACGCCGCTCAGCGGCGAGCGGATGATCTCGTCCTGCTCGGCCTGGATGGTCGAGACGATGTCGGTCATCCGGCCGGAGCGGGCCCGGTCGAGTGCGGCCAGCAGCGCCGCCGGGCCGCCGATGGGCAGGTCCCCCTCGATCAGCTCGCCACCGGGGTCGGTGGCGTGGGGTACCCCGTCGGCACCCTCGACCGTGTCGATCAGGCCGCCGGGGGCGGTGAACCGCTCGTCCTCCACGCTGACCACGGTCCGGCCCTGCAGGGCCAGGTGGCGGCGGAGTACGAGACCGAGCGGGTCGCGTCCGGTCGCCCGGTAGAAGGGCTCGGCGACGGGGGCGCGCCAGTCGACCACCAGGGGCTCGTGGTCGGGGCCGTGGATGGCCAGACGGCCGATGTGGAACGTCTCTGTCGGACCGTCCTGGTCGCCGTCGCCGGCCGTCGGGGCTTCGGCGGGCCCGCCGGTCAGGCGGTCGATCCGGCCGAAGGTCAGCGCCTGGTCGCCGATGTCGAGCTGTTCGAGGCGGGCCAGGCTGGTGCGCACGATGACGTCACGCTCGGTCCGGGACTGGAAGGTGCCGCCCTTGCCCAGGTCGAGGACGCCCTCGAGCATGGAATTGGCGTCGCCGCGCATGGCGTCGAGGCGCGCGTAGGCGAGATCGACGAACTCCTGCTCCGCCTCCAGCTCAGCCTCCACGCCCCACCTCCTGTCTGCCCCGGGGACCGTCCGGACCGGTGGTCCGGCCCCACCACCGGCTCAGGGGAACCCTCGATTGTAGGCGCCCGCCGGTGGAGGTGCTCCGTCCGGGCGCCGGCGCCACGACGGCGCCCGGGCGCTCCGGGGGCCGCTCCCCCTGTATCTAGACTCGGCCCATGTCCACCGCTGCGCCCCGTGCGCCCGGCGGGGCCGCCTCCGCGCCCGGCCGCTTCGACGACGCCCCGTTCATGCGGGCCTGCCGGGGGCAGTCCGTCCCCCGCGTGCCCGTCTGGTTCATGCGCCAGGCCGGGCGGTCGCTGCCGGAGTACCGGGCGGCCCGCGGCCCGGGCAGCATCCTGGACGCCATCCACCAGCCCGACCTGGTGGCCGAACTGACCCGTCAGCCCGTCGACCGCTACGGCACGGACGCCGCCATCTTCTTCAGTGACATCGTGGTGCCGGCCGCCGCGGTGGGGTTCGGCGTCGACGTCGCCCCGGGCACCGGGCCGGTGGTGTCCGAGCCGTTCCGGTCGGCGGCCGATCTCGGGCGTCTCCGCCCCCTCGAGCCCGAGACCGACACCCCCTACGTGATCGAGGCCGTGCGGCGGCTGGCGTCGAGCCTCGACGTGCCGCTCATCGGCTTCGCCGGAGGGCCCTTCACCGTCGCCAGCTACCTGGTCGAGGGCGGGCCCTCGAAGAACTTCACCCGGGTCAAGTCCCTCATGCACAGCGAGCCCGCCCTGTGGCAGGCGCTGGTCGAGCGGCTGACCGACATGGCCCTGGCCTCGCTGCGGTCGCAGCTCGACGCCGGGGCCTCGGCGGTCCAGGTCTTCGACAGCTGGGCCGGGATCCTCACCCCGAAGCACTACGGCGAGCTCGTGCTGCCGGCGACGCGGCGCCTCTTCGCCGACCTCGAGTCCTCGCACCCGGGCACGCCCACGATCCTGTTCGGCGTGGGCACGGGCGAACTCCTGCCGCTCATGGCCACCGCCGGCACCTCCGTGGTCGGCGTCGACTGGCGCGTGCCGCTCGACGAGGCCAGGCGCCGGGTGGGACCCGGCACCGCCGTCCAGGGCAACCTCGACCCGGCCCTGTGCCTCGGCAGCTGGGACGTGGCCGCCGCCGAGACCCGGGAGGTCCTGTCCCGGGCCGGCACCGCGCCGGGACACATCTTCAACCTGGGCCACGGTGTCCTTCCCGAGACCGATCCCGGCATCCTGGAGCAGGTGGCCGCGCTCGTCCACGCCGAGGGACGGGCCGGCGTGGAGGCCGCACCGTGAGCACCGGCGTGCTCGTGATGGCCCACGGGACCCCGGACACCCCGGAGGAGATCGAGGCCTTCTACACCCGCATCCGTCGGGGACGTCCCCCCACCCCCGAGCTCCTGGACGAGCTCACCGGGCGGTACGAGGCCATCGGCGGCACGTCGCCCCTGACGGCGCGCACCCGGGCCCAGGTCGACGGCCTCGCCGCCGCACTCGAGGCGGCGGAGCCGGGTCGCTTCGTGGTCCGGCTCGGGACCAAGTACGTCGACCCCAGCATCGAATCGGCCGTGGCGGACCTGGCCGCCGAGGGCGTGGACCGCATCATCGGCGTCGTGCTCACGCCCCACCAGTCGACCCTGGGGTCGGGCGAGTACTTCGCCCGGGCCGAGGCGGCCGCCGGGCTGGCCCGGCCGCCGCTCGAGGTGACCGTCGTCCCCTCGTGGCACCGGGCCGACGGGCTCGCCGAGCTGCTGGCCGCACGCACCCGTGCCGTGCTCGACGGGCTCGACCCGGGGGCCCGGGCCCACACGGCCGTGTTCTTCACGGCCCACAGCCTCCCGCTGCGTGTCGTCGCCCTGGGCGACACCTATCCCGACCAGGTGGCCGAGTCCGGCGCCGACATCGCCGCCCTGCTCGGGCTCGACGCCGACCCGACGGTGACCTGGGGCACCGCATGGCAGAGCGCCGGTCGCACGGCCGACCCGTGGATCGGGCCCGACCTGCTCCTCGAGATGGACCGGGTGGCCACTGAGGGAACGACCGCCGTGGCGGTGTGCCCGGTGGGCTTCGTGTCCGACCACCTCGAGGTCCTCTACGACCTCGACATCGAGGCCCGCGACCGGGCCGACGCCCTCGGCATCGCGTTCGCCCGCACGCCGTCGCTGAACGACGACCCGGCGTTCCTGGCGCTGCTGGCCGGCGTCGTCCTCGCCGCGGCCGGAGTGGGCGCCGGCCGGGAGACCGGGCGGCCGTGACGGACGCGCCCACCCCGCCGGGGCCGCTGGTGGCCGTGATCGGCGGTGGCATGGCCGGGCTGTCGGCGGCCTGGGAGCTCGTCTCCGGAACCGAGGGCGTGCCGCCGCGTGTGGTGGTGCTCGAGGCGGGCCCGCGCCCGGGCGGCAAGGTCCGTTCCACCGAGTTCTGCGGCCGGACCGTGGACCTGGCCGCCGATGCCTTCCTGGCCCGCCGCCCGGAGGCCACGCGGCTCTGTGGCGAGCTCGGACTGACGGATGCGCTGGTGGCGCCCGGGACCTCCGGTGCGTCGTTGTGGGCACGTGGTCGGCTGCGGATGATGCCCGACGGGGTGAACCTCGGCGTGCCCACCCGGGCGTGGCCCATGATCCGCTCCGGCATCCTCGGCCCGGCGGGACTCCTCCGTGCCGGCCTCGACCTCGTCCTGCCCCACCCGGGCGACCCGGGGGCGACCGCCGACCGGTCCGTCGGCGACATCGTGGGGTCGCGCCTCGGCCACGAGGTCGTCGAGCGTCTGGTCGACCCGCTGGTGGGTGGGATCCACGCCGGCGGGGTCGACGACCTCAGCGCGGAGTCGACCTTCCCGCCCCTGCTCGCCGCCGACCGCCGGTCGGGCAGCCTCATCCGTGCGCTGCGCCAGCCGACGGCACCCGCGGGAGCTCCGTCGGCGCCGTCCCCGGGCCCCGACGCCCGGCCGACCCCCGTGTTCTGGTCGCTCGAGGGCGGCAACGCCCGCCTACCCGCCGAGCTGGCCGCCGCGCTGGCGGCCCGGGGTGTCGCCACCCACACCGGGGTGGCCGTCGAGTCCATGGAGCGACTGCCCGGCGGGGCCGCCGGTCCGACGTGGCGCCTGGCGCTGGCCGGCGACGCCGCCGGGGTGGTCGGGGGCGAGGGACCGTCGGACTCGCTGCGCTCACTCGACGTCGACGCCGCGATCCTCGCCGTTCCCGCCGGGCAGGCTGCCGGCCTGCTCGGCGACCACGCGCCGGCGGCGGCGTCGCTCCTGGCCGACGTCGAACTGGCGTCGGTGACCGTCATCACCCTGTCGATGCCGGCCGGAGCCATCCGCAGCCCGCTGGTGGGCACGGGGTTCCTGGTGCCCCGGACGTCGCCCGTCGCCGGTCGCACGGCGCTCATCACCGGGTGCACGTACCTCACCCGGAAGTGGCCGGGCCTGGCCCGCCCCGGGGACGAGCTCGTGCGCCTGTCGGTGGGCCGGTTCGGCGACGACCGGCCGGACTCGCTCGACGACGACGAGCTGACCGCCGCCGCGGTGGCCGAGCTGTCCGCCGTCCTGGACGTGCAGGCCCCGCCGCGCGCCTCGCTGGTGACGCGCTGGCACGGGGCCTTCCCCCAGTACCGGGTGGGACACCTGGAGCGGACGTCGGCGATCGAGCGGGCGGTGGGCGGGCTGCCGGGGGTGGCCGTCGCCGGCAGCGCCTACCGGGGCGTGGGGATCCCGGCCGTCGTCGGCAACGGCCGTCAGGCGGCCCGGTCCGTGCTCGCCTCACTCAACGGCAGCACCCCGGCCCGAACGGGACGATGAATCCGGGGCCGGAGGCCAGTCCCGCCCTCGCCCCCGCGCCGCCGACCGGAGCCGGCACCGGGCCGGCACCCGGGTCCGGCGACGTGCCGTGGCGGCCGTCGAAGCTCCGGATGGCACGCACCGACCCGGACCGCGTCACCCCGCGGCGCGGCGCCGTCGCAGTGCCGGCGCTGGCGTCCGGCGTGGGCCTCGCCCTCTCCCTCCCTCCGTGGGGCTTCTGGGTCCTGGCCTTCCCGGCCGCCGGACTCCTCTGGTGGCGGCTCGGCGGTCTCCGGGCCCGCACCCGGCTGTGGGCCGGCTGGCTGGCCGGCCTGGGCGCGTACGTGCCGGGGCTCATGTTCGCCCGGTCCTTCACCCTGGCCGGCGCCGTCGTGCTCATCGCCGTCGAGGCGCTCTTCGTGGGCGTGGCGTGCCTGGCCGTGCCGCGCGGACCGGTCGTGGCCCGGGCCCTGGCCTTCCCCGCGGCCCTGACCCTGGCCGAGGCGGCCCGCCAGACGTGGCCCTTCGGGGGCCTGCCCATCGGCGGCGTGTTCCTCGGACAGGCCGGTGGCCCGGTGCTCGGCGTGGCCCGGCTGGGCGGTCCCCTCGGCCTGACCGCCGCCGTCTACGTGGGCGGCGTCGCGGCCGGCGCCCTCGGCCTCGTCGTCGTGCGGGCGGCCCGCAACCACCGGCGGGTCGTCGAGTTCGACCGACTGCACCCCGAACCCGGCCGGCCCGCTCCCTGGCGGCGGGCCTCGGCCGGCCTCGGGACGCTGGCCGCCACCGGTGCCGTGGCCCTGGTGGGCCTGGTGGGGAGCAGCGTCGTCGCCGCCCACGCGCCCGACGGTGGCCCGGTGGTCCGCACGGTCACCGCCGCCGCCGTCCAGGGTGGCGGGGTGCGTGGCTTCCGCAAGTCCCAGGTGGACCCGGCGACCGTGCTCCACGCGGCGGTGGCGGCCACGGACCGGTTACTCCCCCGGGCGGGGGTCGACCCGCCGGCGCTGGTGCTGTGGCCCGAGGACGTGGTCTCCCTCGACCAACCGCTCGCCGACGATCCCGAGCAGGGTGCCCTGTCCCACCTGGCCATCGCCCTGCACGCGACCCTGGTGGTCGGCGTCACCGAGAACGTGTCGTCCACGGCGTTCCGCAACGAGGTCGTGGCCTTCGGTCCGGACGGCGCCATCGTCGACCGGTACGAGAAGGTGCACCGCGTCCCCTTCGGCGAGTACGTCCCCTACCGCTCGTTCTTCGCCCACCTGGGCGACCTGTCGGCCGTGCCCCTCGACGCCGTGCCGGGCACCGGCAGCGGGATGCTCACGACCCCGGCCGGCCGGCTCGGCACGATGATCTCCTACGAGGTGTTCTACGCCGACCGGGGGCGCTCCTCGGTGCGCGCCGGGGCCCAGGTGCTGATCGTGCCCACCAACACCTCGTCCTATTCCACCGCCCAGGTGCCGACCCAGGAGATCGCCGCCAGCGAGGTCCAGGCCGTCCAGCAGGGCCGCGACCTGCTCCAGGCCGCGCCCACCGGGTACTCGGCGTGGATCACCCATCGCGGGGTGCTGCTCGAGCGCTCGGTGCTCGGCTCCCGCCAGGTCGTGCCGGCCACGCTGGACCTGCGCGACGGGTGGACGGTGTACGTGCACTGGGGTGACACGCCGGTGCTGGTGGCCGCCGGCCTGGCCCTGCTGGTCGCCTGGTGGCTGGCCGTGCGGCCGCGGCGGGCCCGCGGAGGCACGGCAATCGGCTGACCGGCTGACCGGCTGGACTACTCGTAGTAGCCGGAGTGGATGTACACGCAGGGGATGCCCATGGCGTGGAACATGGCGAAGTTGTTCGGATCGTCCTCGAAGGCCAGCCGCAGGTCGAAGCCGAAGTGCCGGAGCTCGTCGACGGAGTCCCGCTTGTACCAGGTCACCTGGGAGTAGTCCCCCCGGGCCCGCATGACCAGCAGGTCCCAGCGCAGGTCGTAGCGCTCGAGCCAGGCCAGCGTCTGGGGCTGGACGCGCATCGGCCGACCGGTGAGGAGGATGATCTGGAGCGCGGGGTCGAGGAGCTCGAGCACGCGCGCCAGCTCGTCGATGACGGCGTCCTCGCCGCAGGCGTCGAAGAACGCGTCCCAGTTGCGCCGTCCCTCCTCGATGAAGTGCTGGCGGCCGACGGCGTCGGAGAGGACGCCGTCCATGTCGAAGACGACCGCCCGGCCGGGCTCTTCGATCCGCCCGTCACGCCAGGCCCAGTTGCCCGGGTCACCCACGCCGCTACTCCTCGCCCGGCGAGTTCGCCGACAGGCGCCGGATCTCCTCCACCACGGCCGGGTCGGCCAGTGTCGTGGTGTCGCCCAGCACGCGGCCCTCGGCCACGTCGCGCAGCAGGCGGCGCATGATCTTGCCGCTCCGGGTCTTCGGGAGCTCGTCGGTGAAGATGACCGTCTTCGGCCGGGCGATCGGGCCGATCTTGGTCGCCACGTGGGCCCGCAGCTCCTGGCCGCGTGCGTCGGTGGCCTCACCGGCGTCGGCCACCAGGGTCACGAACGCCACGATGGCCTGGCCGGTGGTCTCGTCCACCGCCCCCACGACGGCGGACTCGGCCACCAGGTGGTGGTCGACGAGGGCCGACTCCACCTCGGTGGTGGAGATGCGGTGGCCGGAGACGTTCATGACGTCGTCGACCCGGCCGAGCAGCCACAGGTAGCCGTCNNTCGATCTTGGCGCCGTCGCCGGCGAAGTAGCGGCCGTCGAAGCGGCTCCAGTAGGTGTCGCGGTACCGCTCCGGGTCGCCGTAGATACCGCGCAGCATCGCCGGCCACGGGGTCGTGAGCGTGAGGTAGCCGCCGCCGCGCTCGATGGCGTGCCCCTCCTCGTCGACCACCTCGACGCCGATGCCGGGGAGCGGGAACGTGGCCGAGCCCGGCTTGGTGGTGGTGATGCCGGGCAGCGGGGCGATCATGATGGCTCCGGTCTCGGTCTGCCACCACGTGTCCACCACCGGACAGTGACCGCCGCCGATGTGCTCGGCGTACCACATCCACGCCTCGGGGTTGATGGGCTCCCCCACCGAGCCGAGCAGGCGCAGGCTCGACAGGTCGTGGCCCGCCGGCTCGTCGGCACCCCACTTCATGAAGGTCCGGATGGCGGTCGGCGCGCAGTAGAGGATGGTCACGCCGTAGCGCTCGACGATCGACCACCAGCGGTCGCGGCCCGGCGTGTCGGGTGTGCCCTCGTACATCACCGAGGTCGCCCCGTTGGCCAGCGGCCCGTAGACGATGTAGCTGTGGCCGGTCACCCAGCCGATGTCGGCGGCGGCCCAGTAGACGTCCTCGTCCGGGTGCAGGTCGAAGACCACACGGTGGGTGTAGGCCACCTGGGTCAGGTAACCGCCCGTGGTGTGCATGATCCCCTTGGGGGCGGCCGTGGTGCCCGAGGTGTAGAGGATGAACAGCAGGTCCTCCGCGTCCATGGGCTCGGGCTCGCAGGTGTCGCCCGGCGCGCCCCCCGCCGCGGGGTCCTCGCCCGTCAGCAGCTCGTGCCACCAGTGGTCCCGACCCCCGGTCATGGCCACCGGGCCGCCGACCGTGTCGGCGCCGGTCCGCTCCACCACCACCACGTGGTCGACGCACGGGGTCTCGGACACGGCGACGTCGACGTTGACCTTGAGCCCGACCCCCTGGCCGCGCCGCCACCCACCGTCCGCCGTCACCACCACCTTGGCCTCGGCGTCCAGGATCCGGTCGCGCAGCGCGTCCGAGGAGAAGCCGCCGAACACGACCGAGTGCACGGCGCCGATCCGCGCGCACGCCA